>CAZEBZ010000032.1:0-19979 GCA_964510775.1 uncultured Thermodesulfobacteriota bacterium | reverse complement strand
AAGGGCGAAGATAGAGACATCAAGGGGGCGCTCCTCTCTTTGCAGCTCGCTCTGCTCGGGCACGTGTCCGCGCAAAAAGACGTCTCTACCGAGGCGCAGGCGGCCTGCAAGCTCTTCTGAGGCATCTTTGTAGCGCTGATACTCAAGGAGACGCTGTATAAGCTCCTCTCTTGGATCCTCGCCCTCATCTTCCTCGCCCACATCAGGTACGGGCAGGAGCATCCTGCTCTTTATATGAACAAGAGTCGCCGCCATTAAAAGGAATTCTCCGGCGAGGCTGAGGTTCATCTCTTTGAGGAGTTCGATGTACTCAAGGTACTGCGCCGTTATGGTAGAGATGGGTATATCATATATATCCACCTCGTTTTTCTTTATGAGGTGCAGGAGAAGATCAAGGGGCCCCTCGAATATATCGAGTTTTATCTTATAGTTCATCTCTTTACTGCGGCCGCCTCGCTGTGGTTAAGGCTCATGGCAAGACGCACCTCTCTCATTACCGCCGCAGCCTCCTTCGCCGCACGTGCGCGGCCCTCTTCAAGAAAATAAGCAACCTTAGAGGGGTTCGCGGCATACTCAGCCCTTCTCTCCTGAATGGGGCGCATCTCCTCTATAATCTCGGGGATTACGCTGCGCTTGCACTCTATGCAGCCTATAAGGGCGCCCCTGCAGCCCTCTTGCACCCACTTAAGCCTTTCTTTATCAGGGTAAAGGGCGTGGTACGTCTCGTAAAAAGGACAGAGCTTTGGGTTGCCGGGGTCGGTCTTTCTCTTTCTTGCCGTATCAGTCACCATCTGAAGGAGCTTTTTTTCCATAACATCAGGGGCATCAGAGAGAAAGACGGCATTATCATAACTCTTGCTCATCTTTCGCCCATCTGTTCCGAGGACTTTCGGAACCTCTGTAAGCAGCGTCTCAGGCTCGGGGAAGACATAACCGTAGAGGTGGTTAAAGCGCCTTGTAATCTCTCTTGATAACTCAAGGTGAGGGGCCTGGTCTATACCCACTGGCACAAGACGGGCCCTGTACATGATAATATCAGCGGTCTGAAGCACTGGGTAACCTAAGAAACCGAAGGTGCGTATATCCTTCTCTCCAATCTCCTGGAGCTGCTCTTTATATGTAGGGTTTCTCTCAAGCCACGACAGAGGCGTAATCATGGATAGCAGTACAAAGAGCTCGGCGTGCTCCTTTACCTCAGATTGTGTAAAGATTACGGCGCGCGCGGGGTCTATACCTACGGCGAGCCAGTCAAGAACCATCTCCTCTATATTACCGGCAATACCCGTTGTATCGCTGTACTCTGTAGTAAGGGCGTGCCAATCGGCTACAAAGAAGAAGCACTCGTACTCACTCTGAAGCCTTAGCCAGTTTTTCAGCACACCATGATAATGACCAAGATGAAGCTTGCCCGTAGGGCGCATTCCGCTAAGCACACGTTTTTCCGTCATCAGTAACTCCCGCCAGTAAGTACCCCTGCCGTAAAGTAGACCACAGGGGAGAGAATTCTCGGCACAATGCCCGTAAGCAGTAGAAGCATAAGTATCATAAAACCATAAGGCTCTATCCTTGAGAGTGTTAGAGCATTTTTATATGGCAGCAAGTTAAGGAGCACCTTATTACCGTCAAGGGGCGGTATGGGTATCATATTAAATACGGCGAGGCTGATGTTTATAAGGACGCTTATCTGCATCATTATTAAGACTGGGCCGTAGACATTAGGCCAGGCAGATAAGAATGGCAGGCCAACGACATCTATTACTCTCAGCAAGAGGGCAAAGGCGGCGGCAAGAACTATATTTGATACAGGCCCTGCAAGGGCGACCCACATCATGGCCCTCGTGGGATTCTTAAAATTCGCAGGGTTTACAGGCACTGGTTTTGCCCAGCCAAAGATGCCTGAGACAAAGAGGGCTATTGTGCCAAGAGGGTCAAGGTGTTTTAATGGGTTAAGCGTAACCCTTCCGAGGCTCTTTGCCGTGGGGTCTCCGAGCCTAAAAGCCACCCAGGCGTGGGAACACTCATGGAGCGTCAGCGCGAAGAGCACGGGCGGGGCAAAGAATAAGAGCCTTAATATGTAAGTATTTATCATATTTTCTACATTTACCTTTAATTACTTAACTATTAATAATATCAGAACCCTTTATAAAGCGTCAACTCCTAAAACCACGGGCATTAGCCTGACTTATGGAGTAGTTAAGCCCCGCAAAGATAAAAATATTGAAAATAAATATAATTCTGATAGATTGAGAGGTCTTAACTCAAAACCACGGGAGTGAATGACTATGACGATGGAAGAAAAGGCGGAGCTGCTCTTCGAGATAGGCACGGAAGAACTGCCCGCCGGGTATATTCCACTGGCTCTCAGTCGATATAAAGACATACTGAGCTCTAATCTTGATGCCGAGAGGCTTACCTTCGCCGAGATGAAGACATACGGCACGCCGAGACGCCTTGTCTTTGTAGTTAGCGGCCTGCCGCTCGCTCAATCAGACCATACCTTTACGGTAAAGGGCCCACGCGTGTCGGCGGCCTATGATGATAAGGGGCAGCCAACAAAGGCGCTGCTCGGATTTGCCCGCTCACAGGGAGTTGATATTGAGGAGGTCTCACGAGTGGAGACGACAAAGGGGGAGGTCGTAACGGCGAGCAAGACCGTTAAGGGAGAGAACTCATCCCTGCTCCTCTCAAGGATACTGCAAAAGACCCTCGCCGGCGACGTCTTTCCAAAGAGCATGAAGTGGGGAGCGGGCTCGGTAAGCTTCGCGAGGCCTGTTCGCCGACTCCTCGCCCTCTTTGACGGCGACACTATTGACGTAACCTTCGGGGCGGTTAAGAGCGGCGCCGCAACAGTTGGGCACAGGTTCACAGGCAACTGCGCCCCCGTTAAGGTTAATGGCAGGGATGCATACTTTCAGGCGCTCCTTGATAGAGACGTAATCGTAGACGAGGAACAGAGAAAAGATATAATCGCCGAGGGGCTTTACGAGAAGGCCCAAGAGGTAGGCGGCGATGTACTACCCGACAAGGCTCTCATGGAAGAGGTGGCCTACCTCGTAGAGTACCCCGTAGTTATTCGCGGGACCTTTGACGAGGAGTTCCTTGAGCTGCCGCGGGAAATTATAATAAACGCCATGCGCTCTCACCAGAGGTACTTTACTGTCCTCGATAAAAAAGGCCGCCTCATACCCTATTTTCTTACTGTAGCCAATACTCCTGCCAAGAGTATGGACAAGATAATAAACGGCAACGAGCGCGTACTTCGGGCAAGGCTCAATGACGCAAAATTCTACTTTGATAAAGACAGGGCAACGCCCCTTGCGGTGATGACAGAGGGCCTCAAAGACGTTATATTTCAGGCCCGCCTCGGCTCCTCTTATGAGAAGGTCTGCCGCTTTACGAGGCTCGCCCTTTATCTCGGCGAGATTACCTGCGTTGTCGCGAAGGGCGAGGCAGCAGAAAATCCCGAACAATTTCTGCTGGAAAAAAATAATCCAAGCCTCAGCAGCGCAGATAAATCAGGCGAGGGCCCATATATGAGGCTCGTAATAGGCAGGGCCGCCATGCTGGCAAAGGCCGATCTGCTAAGCGGCGTTGTAGGTGAGTTCCCAGATCTACAGGGCATTATGGGCGGTATCTACGCCCGCGCCGCAGGTGAGGACGAGGCCGTAGCAACGGCCATAAGTGAGCACTACAGACCCACATCCTCAGGCGGGGCGCTGCCAGTAAGCAAAGCGGGGCTTATAATAAGCATAGCCGATAAGCTTGATACTATCGCCGGATTCTTCGCTATAGGCAAGCTCCCAACAGGCACGGTAGACCCTTACGCGCTTCGAAGAGGCGCCATAGGCATAATCAATATGCTCCTAACCTCAGAGCTTGAGATACCAATAGACGAGGCCGTTGAGTTCGCCGTAAATAATCTTGGGCCTCATATATGTAAGGATAAGGATACTGATGGAGTAAAGGCAGCGGTGCTGGACTTTATCGCCGAGAGGCTGCGGGCGCAGCTGCGGGGCGAGGGCATAAACTTTGACTCCATAGACGCAGTGCTCGCCACAAGATGGTATAATATAAGAGACGCCGCTGCGCGCATAAAGGCCCTTGAGAGCTTTAAGGGCAACGAGTCCTGCGCCTTACTCGTAGTCTCATTCAAGAGGATATCCAATATACTTAAAGGCTTCAGCGCTGAGGCGGCTGGAAATATAGAGCCAAGAGAGGCGCTCTTTACAGAAGAGGCCGAGGCCGCTCTCTTTAACGGGGCGCGCGGACTTGCCCCAATTATAAAAAGTCTAAGCGAGAGCGGCGAGTACGAGGCCCTCTTCGAGGCCCTCACCTCCATAAAAAGCGAGATTGACAAATTTTTTGATGACGTCATGGTAATGGTCGATGATAAGGCGGTAAAGACAAACCGTCTGCTGCTCCTCGCCTCGATACGAGACCTATACGCGCAGGTCGCCGACATCTCCCGCCTTACGGTATAAGGGGCAGATACAAAAATCAAGTGGCGCATAGAGCAGTTAAGAAATTACCGCTCCCTTACAGATAGGAACTTGAATTTATGAAAAAAATCGTCATACCGGCCATGCTTCTTTTAACTACCCTCACTTGCAGCGTGACACCTGCGCCGGCAGCCACCTATGCTGAAGAAAAGAAGGAGGCGGAGAACTTTGCCCATGAGCTTATACTTAAGAGAGAGTCGGCCTCAGAAGAGCTTTTAAAGTACGGCCAGGGCGTTAGCGGCAATGACTTTAGCTCCATATACGGCAGAATCTACAAAAAAATAAGTGAAATAAGGGAAAAAAAAGGCTTTATAGTTACCTACTCGGCCATTAAGTACAGAAACCCACGCAGCTCCGCCACACCCTTTGAGGCGCGCATTATGGCCAAGTTCAGAGTCGATAGAGACTTCAAAAAATTCTGGACAGTCACTATGGTAGGCGGGCGCTCCTACAGCAGGCTCATTAAACCTGTCTTCGCCGCTAAATCCTGCCTTACCTGTCACGGCGCAAAGGGCAAGAGACCGGCATTTATTGCCAAGCACTACCCTGAAGATAAATCCTTCGCCTTTAAGGAAGGAGACCTCATGGGCCTCATCTCCGTCTACATGCCCGATGAAGAAGATTAACATGAGATCTACCCCCCCTTACATCACCCTCGGTGACAAGATAAAAATCTACTCACTCTCCGACGGCACTATAGGCCTTGACGGCGGAGCCATGTTCGGTGTAGTACCACGCTCCCTCTGGTCGCGGTACAACGCACCTGATGAAAAAAACAGAATCCAACTCGCCATAAACCCCCTGCTCATACAGACAGGGGATAACAATATCCTTGTAGAGACAGGCATGGGCGAGAGGTGGGACGAGAAGGCCAGAGAGATATTCTCCATTAATAGAAGCAATACCCTTACACAATCCCTCGCCAGTCTCGGCCTAAGCGCAGGGGACATAAATATCGTAATAAACACACACCTGCACTTTGACCACGCCGGAGGCAACACCGTAAAAGGGCCGGCAGGAGAGATGGAGGCGGCCTTTCCACGGGCGAGGTATATCGTTCAGAGCGGCGAGCTGCGAAACGCCATAGAGCCTAACGAGAGGACGCGGGCGAGTTACAGACCAGATGATTTTATGGCGATAAAAGAGGGCGGGCTCTTTGATCTGCCCCGCGATGATGTAGAGATCTGTAAGGGGGTATTCTCATTTCGCACCTCGGGACATAATCAAGACATCGCCCTCGTAAGGATAGAGTGCGGCGGCGAGACGGCCCTCTTTCTTAGCGATATTATCCCAACAGCAACGCACATTAATTACCCCTACATAGCGGCCTACGATCTATCTCCGCTAAAGACACTACAAGTTAAGAAAGAACTAATAAGAAGGGCCGCAGAGGAGGGCTGGTTTTTATTCTTCTATCACGACCCTAATGTACGCTGCGCAAAGGTAAGCCTTGACGAGAAAAGTAAGCCGCTGCTGAAAAAAATCTTTTAATCACAGAAAGAGATGGATGAATATAAAGAGGGCTTTTAATTAACGGCTGCATAAAAGACCAAATACCGCGATGAGTCTTTTCAAAATGCCCTGAAGCATGAGATAACATATAAAAAAACTCGCTGAGTGGAGATAAGGCTATTAAAAAACGGACGTATCTAAGTGGGCAATAAGGGTTTTTAAGAGACCCCAAAGCACAGACCAACATAAAAACCCCTCGCTGAGGGGTTTTTTCTTTGACTTTTTTCTCTCTATTCGTAATAATTCATAACTTACCACCTTAAATGGAGAAAAACATGGACTTGAAACGAACGTCTTTATACGAGAGACATAAGGCCCTTGGCGCACGTCTTGTGCCCTTTGCGGGCTGGGAGATGCCTGTTCAGTACAGCGGGCTCATGGAGGAGCACCTGCGCGTGCGCGAGCACTGCGGCATATTTGACGTAAGCCACATGGGTGAAATTGAAATATCAGGCCCCGGGGCCATAGACGCCGTGCAGTATCTTGGCACAAATGATATGGAGAAGGTACGCGACGGTCAGTGCCAATACACGCTGCTTACATACCCCACAGGCGGAGTCGTTGACGACTGCATCGTATACCGCTACTCTACAGAGCGTTTTTTGATATGTGTAAACGCCTCTAATACAGAAAAAGTCTTCGCATGGTTTAAGGGGGTAGACCTCTCAGATGTAGCCCCTGATGTTACCATAAAAGACGTTAGCCATACCTTCTGCCAGATAGCCCTTCAGGGCCCTGAGTCTGTAAATGTACTTAAAAAACTTACAGAATCCGACCCCCAGTCCATCTGGGGATTTCACTTCATTGAGACTACACTTCTCGGTAAAGATGTCCTTGTCTCAAGGACAGGTTATACAGGCGAGGACGGATTTGAGATATACTCCGCACCAGAAGACGGCCCTGCGATATGGGATGCAATAATAGAGGCGGGAGAAGATAAAAAAATACTTCCCATCGGCCTTGGCGCGCGCAACACCCTGCGCCTTGAGATGGGCTACCCTCTTTACGGTCATGAGCTCTCAGAGGACATAACCCCTATAGAGGCGGGACTAAGACGCTTTGTAGGCCTTAAGAAGGAAAATTTCCTTGGTCATGAAATTATAAAAGCCCAGGCAGAGAAGGGCGCGGAGAAGACCCTTACAGGCTTTATCCTCGATGGCCCGGGAGTGCCCCGTGACGACTATAAAGTCAATATAGAGGGCGTTGAGAGAGGCTATGTTACGAGCGGAACGCTCTCGCCATGCCTAAGCCGCGGAGTAGGCCTTGCTTATTTACCGCCAAACTCCTGTACTGAAGGCAGCTCCATTGAGGTAATTATACGTGGTAAACCCTTTAAGGCAAAAATCGTAAAAAGGCCTTTTTACCAAAAAAAGGCTCAATAACGTTCATTTTAGACAAAAAAACAGGCATAAATCCTTAATTACAAAAAGGAGATAAAGAGATGAATACTCCAAAAGACTTAAAATACACAAAAGAGCACGAGTGGGTAAGGATTGAGGGAGATACTGCCGTTGTTGGCATCACAGACCACGCTCAAGACGCACTTGGCGACGTAGTCTATGTAGAGCTCCCAGAGGAAGGCAGCTCCGTTACAAAGGACGAGGCATTCGGCGTTGTAGAATCCGTAAAGGCCGTCTCCGACCTCTATGCCCCTGTATCAGGAAATGTCGTTGAGGTAAACGACGCAATCGTCGACGGCCCCGAGGTAATAAACGAAGACCCTTACGGCGATGCATGGATGATAAAGATAGAGTCCCCTGCCGAGGACGAGCTTGCAGAGCTGCTAAGCAGCGACGAGTACGAGCAGTACGTAGAGGAGGAGAAGTAGAAGACCGTGCCATATGTTCCGCTTACAGAGAAAGAAAGAACAAAGATACTTGAGACAACAGGCGTAAATGATTTTAGCGGGCTGCTCGCCGGCATTCCCGAAGACCTGAGATTCACGGGAGAACTCAATATAAGCCCAAGCCTTACTGAGCAAGACCTGCTCTCTCTCTTTGGTGATATTGCGAAGAGCAATACCTCCCTCGACTCCACCGTCAGTTTTCTCGGTGCAGGCGCCTACAACCATTATATCCCCTCTACAGTGGATAGCCTCATCTCCAGGTCGGAGTTTTTTACCTCCTACACCCCCTATCAGCCTGAGATAAGTCAGGGAACGCTGCAGGCGGTATTTGAGTACCAGACCCTTATATGTCAGCTGACGGCCATGGAGGTATCCAACGCCTCCCTATATGACGGCGCCTCGGCAACGGCTGAGGCCGTCTTAATGGCGCGGCGTGTGACAAAGCGGCACGGTGTGCTCCTTAGCGGCGCGCTGCACCCCGCATACAGAGAGACTGTAAAGACTTATATGCAGGCCTGCGCTAATGACATTAAAGAGGTGCCTTTTTGCAGCGAGAAAGGCTCGACGACTTTAGAGGCCGTAGAGGCGCTGCTTACTGAGGATACGAGCTGTCTTGTAGTTGGGCACCCTAATTTTTTCGGCTCTCTTGAAGAGGTCGAAGCTCTTGCCGAGGCGCTCCACAAGAGGGACGTACTGCTAATAGTAGTCGTTACAGAGCCCCTCTCTCTCGCCCTCCTGCAGCCTCCGGGACGCATGGGTGCCGATATAGTCGTCGGCGAGGGTCAGTCCTTTGGCAACTCCCTTAACTACGGCGGGCCTTACTTCGGTTTTATGGCAATTAAAGAGAAGTTTCTTCGCCAGATGCCCGGGCGCGTAGTCGGTAAAAGCCTTGACTCCGATGGCAGAAGCGCATATTGCCTTACCTTTGCCACTCGAGAACAACACATACGTAGAGAGCGGGCAACCTCGAATATATGCACCAATCAGGGCCTCGCCACACTCTCTGCGGGCATATACCTTACAAGTCTCGGTAGAAAGGGGCTTAAAAAACTCGCTCGTATAAACCTATCAAGAGCTGCTTACCTAAAAGAAAAACTCCTTAAGATACAGGGAGTTACAGAGGCCTTTACCAGCCCTACATTTAACGAGTTTGCGGTAACACTGCCTGCATCGGCGGATAAAACCCTCGAAACCCTTAAGACAAAAAACTTTATAGGCGGCCTTGACCTCGGGCGCTACTACCCCGCCATGAGCAACGCCCTCCTTATCTCCGTAACGGAGATGAACTCAAAGGCCGACATTGAGACCTTTGCCGAGGCCCTTAAAGATATGCTAAGGGACTGCGGCTAAAATAATTTAAAAAAAACAAGACAACAAAATACCCCTTACTTTCTTTTAGAAAAAAGAAAGTAAGATAAAGAAAACCAATGGGGGGATACACTTAGACATTAAAAAACCATCACCATCTCTACTTAAAAAAGTAAGACAAAGAAAACCAATGGGGGGCGGGCTTAATGCCAGTGAACTTACAGCAGGTGTCCACAGATAATTTGGTAGGGTGGGCACTGCCCACCAAAGAAAAGTAAGACAAAGAAAACCAATATAAGAGAGAGACACCGCATATTACAACTCAACACCAACTTCACTTAAAAAAAGAAAGCAAGACAAAAAAGAGGCAGATAGCATGAGAGAACGCGCCGTAAAAGGGCTAAAAATTAAAGAGCCCCTAATATTCGAGAGATCCGCCCCTGAGAGGACGGGCATTACACCCTCTTGTGGAGGCATACCAGAGGCCGCCGCCGAGGCCATAATACCAAAAAGGTTTCTCCGCCCCGCAGAAGACTCCCTTGAGGGATTTCCCGAGGTCTCCGAGGGAGACGTAGTAAGGCACTACACAAGGCTCTCGCAGTGGAATTTTGGCGTGGACACGGGTTTTTATCCCCTGGGCTCCTGTACCATGAAGTATAATCCCCGAGTTAACGAGAGCATCGCCCGTATGGACGGTTTTTCACGCCTGCACCCAATGCAGGACAGCGAACAGACTCAAGGAGCGCTGCGCCTAATGTTTGAGCTCGGCGCAGACCTCTCCGAGATTACAGGCATGGAGGCCATGACGCTACAACCCGCGGCAGGAGCGCAGGGCGAGCTCTGCGGCCTTCTAACAATAGCGGCCTATTTTAAGGAAAAAGGCGTTAATAAGACAAAGGTCATCATACCCGATACGGCCCACGGCACAAACCCCGCCAGCGCCCACCTTGCGGGATTTAAGGTAATACCCGTCAAGGTAGGCCCGGAGGGCATTCTTACCCTGAAGGCCGTATTAGAGGTTCTTGACGACGATGTTGCCGCCATAATGCTTACAAACCCCAATACCCTTGGGCTCTTCGAGACTCATATAAAAGAGATAGCAGATGCCCTGCACGCCAAAGGGGGCCTGCTCTACTGCGACGGCGCAAACCTTAACGCCCTCATGGGTATAGCGCGTCTCGGCGAGATGGGCGTAGACGTAGTGCATATAAACCTGCATAAGACATTTTCCAGCCCACACGGCGGCGGCGGCCCCGGAAGCGGCCCTGTTGGCGTTATAAAAGGACTCGAGCCATTTCTCCCTGTGCCGCGCGTCGTAAGAGATGGCGATACCTACCGCCTTGACTCAGACCGCCCCCTCTCCATAGGCAGGCTTAACGCCTTTTACGGCAACTTTGCCGTTATGGTACGGGCCTATGCCTACATAAAGCGTCTTGGCGCAGAGGGACTTAAACGAGTAAGCGAGACGGCCATACTTAACGCCAATTACATCAGAACAGGCCTTAAAGACCACTTTGAGCTGCCCTTTGACCACGTTCCATGTATGCACGAGTGCGTCTTCTCCGATAAACTTCAGGGCGA
The DNA here is from genome assembly GCA_964510775.1 of uncultured Thermodesulfobacteriota bacterium. Taxonomy (GTDB): domain Bacteria; phylum Desulfobacterota; class GWC2-55-46; order GWC2-55-46; family JADFVP01; genus JAJRZX01. The sequence goes on along the minus strand of CAZEBZ010000032.1, from coordinate 9,233 downwards.
GCATGGAATTACGACCCTTGATATGGCAAAGAGGCTTATGGACTACGGATACCACCCGCCAACCATATACTTTCCAACGGTTGTGCACGGCGCCATGATGATAGAGCCCACTGAGACGGAGTCTCTTGATACCCTTGATAACTTCATCGCAACTATGAAGACCATCGCCCGTGAGGCCGCCTCTAACCCCGCGCTCATCAAGAAGGCTCCGCACAATACTATAGTGGGCAGGGTAGATGAGGCGCGTGCGGCGAGAAAACCATGCCTGCGTTGGAGCCGAGCAGAGTAAGAGAAGACCTCTGTACTTATTCGCCGCTGCGCTCCCTTATTTCGCCCCCTTTCTCCAAACTCCCTACTTTTAGGGGATTGACAAGCGCTGCGCCCTATGATAAAAATATCTATCATCAAAAATCAAATAAATACTTATCACGTCATGTTTGCCTTTGTAGGGGGGGGATGCGGGGGGAGTGCGCGCGGGGCACCGAGGCCAGATAATGGCCTAAGTGCGTCTATGAGGTATTAAGGCCCTGCCTGTGCCTTATTTACCACAAATATCTTTTCTCTTCTTTACAAAAAACCACCCTTTCTGATAATCTCTACCCTATGTCTTTGATTAAAATAGCCATGGCACAGGTAAACCCCACAGTAGGAGACCTCAGGGGCAACACCTCGCTTATACTGGAGTACACGGAAAAGGCGCGCGAAGCGCGCGCTGAACTCGTCGTCTTCCCAGAGCTTGTCATTACAGGCTACCCCCCGGAAGACCTGCTCTTAAAACCAGCCTTTATAGAGGATAACCTCAGGGCTCTTGGGGAAATTACAGAAAAGATAAGGGGTATAACAGCCGTAGTCGGCTTTGTCGACCTTGATAAAGATAAGAGCGAGAGCATCTACAACGCCGCCGCCCTTATTCACGATGGAGAGTTAATCGGCGTATACCACAAGATGTTTCTCCCAAATTACGGCGTCTTTGACGAGAAGCGATATTTTTCCGCAGGAGAATCTCCTCTTAACTTCGTCATAAAAGGCATCACAATGGGTCTTGGCGTATGCGAAGATATATGGAGCCCTGAGGGGCCTGCTCAACTTCAGGCCAGCTGCGGCGCCGCTGTGATAATCAACATAAACGCCTCGCCATATCACATGGGAAAGGCCGCTATACGTGAGAAGATGCTCATGGAGCGAGCCGTTGCCAACAATGTAGCCATTGTCTACAACAACATGGTAGGCGGTCAAGACGAGCTTGTATTCGATGGGCACGGCCTCATCGTAGACTCAACGGGCGAGGTGCTCGCAAGGGCAGAGGCCTTTGAAGAGACGCTGCTCGTCCATGACCTACAGGTTAAGGCGGCTTCGAGGAACACAAAGGACTGCCATAGCGTGAAGACCATTACACTTACACCCCTAAAGAGCGGCAGCAATGCTGCATCAGCTCCCACGAAACATGCTACAAATACCTTACCGCCGCTGCTCTGCTCCTCTGAGGAGGTATACAGAGCCCTTGTGCTTGGTACAGGTGATTACGCGAAAAAAAACAGGTTCAGCCGAGCCGTAATCGCCCTTAGCGGAGGCATTGACTCAGCCCTCGTAGCCGTTGTCGCCGTAGAGGCCCTTGGCGCGAAGAATGTTACCTTTGTCTTCATGCCCTCAGAGTATACCTCTACTGAGAGTACTGAAGATGCCGCAGAGCTTGCGGCAAACCTCGGAGTTGAGATACTCACCCTGCCCATTGATAATATGAACGAGGTTTACCTCAAGGGGCTGGCCCCCTTTTTTCATAATAAACCCACGGGCGTAACAGAAGAGAACCTTCAGGCGAGGATACGCGGCGATATTGTCATGGCCCTTAGCAACAAGTTCGGCTGGCTCGTCCTCACCACGGGAAATAAGAGCGAGCTAAGTGTGGGGTACGCCACGCTCTACGGAGACATGGCAGGAGGGTTCTCAGTCATAAAAGACGTGCCAAAGACCATTGTCGCAAAAATTTGCCAATGGATAAATACAGCCGATGAGAGAGACGAGGTAATACCGCGCCGTATTATTACAAAACCCCCGAGCGCAGAGCTGAGAGCAAATCAACGTGACGATGATACTCTGCCGCCTTACGATAAGCTTGATGCCATCTTAAAGGCATACGTCGAGGACGACTGTAACGTAAGGGATATAACAGCCATGGGTTTTACTGAAGAGCTGGTAAAGCAGGTCATATACCTTGTAGATAGGAGCGAGTATAAGCGCAGACAGGCCGCACCGGGGATAAAGATAACACCACGGGCATTTGGAAGAGACAGACGCATGCCAATAACAAACCGCTACAAAGAATGGCACTGAGCTATACGCCGGGCATAGAGCGCGTAGGAAAAAAGGGTTAAGAGACAGGGAAGATTGACAGGCAAGACCTCCTCTCAGGCATAAAAATCTTCGGATAAGATGAATAGAAAAAAAATAATATTAGGCATACGTATCTTCGTCGCCATATCCCTGCTCACGCAGATTGGGATATTTATATTTCCATCTTTTTACAAAATTAACGGCTCCATTCACCTCGCCCCTCACAGCCTGAATTTTTTCATGCTCCTTATCGCCATCTCCGTCTCGTGGCTCGAAGGCCCTATGGGAGGGCTTCGCACATATTACATCATGAGGGTAATCAACCCCAATGTAACCTTCAAGTCCGCCGTAAAGGCCTCATACGGCAACATCTTCCTCGGCGCCGCCACGCCATCGCAGACAGGCGGAGGGGTAGCGGAGATATACTTTATCACAAGGGACGGCATACCCATATCCGAGGCCACGGCAGGCACTATCATGACATTTATCTGTACCCTCTTTTTCCTCACCATAGCCCTGCTACTCGTATATTTTCTCCAAGATGAGGCCATGGGCCACTTTTTCTCTATAATGATAAAGACAGCCGCCATTATGATGGCTATTGCCACAACCATCTTCCTTGTCTCTGTCTTTTTCACAAACAGCGTCAATAGAATTATCCTCTATATCTTTTACTCTTTAAAGACACGAGGCACTATAAAAGACAGGCATGGCAGAATCGAGCACCGCCTTACACGCATCTGCGAGGGGCTCCTTAATTACCGCGGCGCCTCAATCTTCATGTGCCGTCACGGCAAGGCCGCCATGCTTCTCGGGTTTTTCTTTACATGTCTTTTTTTCGCAACGCGATTCATCATACCCTACTTCATCGTTCGCGGACTCGGCATGGACGCCAACCTCTTTGTCGTAATGTACATACAGCTCCTTATCACACTCATTACGTACTTCAGCCCCACGCCGGGCGGCTCAGGGCTTGCGGAAATAAGCTCCCTTGTGCTCATGGGCGCCTTTGTGACTGACGCCCTCGCGCCCCTTTATACAGTGCTATGGAGGCTTTGCAGCCTCTACGTAAATGTATTTATCGGCGGAGTACTGCTCCTTCGCGAGCTGCAAAAGCCTGAGAGCGCGCAAGAATAATTATAGTATCTGAGGCATTAATAGATTATTCGTGTGGGGTAGAGAGAATAGTGAGGGGAACAGCACCCCTTAAGAGGCAATTTTTTAACTTTACTCTGCAAGGCTCGCTTCTGCCCAAAACAAAGAGACTGCGGCGCCCAAGACCTTAAAAAATCCTCTTACCTGAGGCTATCTCAAGGGCGATACCTGAGTCCATAAGCTTTCTTAAGAGCCGCAGACGAAGCAGCCTAACGGCGAGCAGTCTCTTCTTATTCTGAAGCCTCACTATAGGCGATTTAACACCGCCATCAGAGCTATCCTTACTAAGCCCCGGCAGCGTCTTCTCTATCTTCTGCAGCTCGGCGCTTATAAGGGTAATACCATCTACAAGACGGGTGATCTGACTTTTTGAGGCCTTAACACGATGTATATAGCTCTTGGCGAGCAAGGTTACGTCTGTTGCAATAGGGGGGCTATCGCCATGATTTGTCTTAAATAAAGGAAAGGATATATAAGGGCCGCCTACGGCGGCATTAAGCCAGTCTTCCTTTTTCTTTACCGTTATGAATAGATAAATCACGTTAAACTTGGAGTTGATATAACTCATCTCCTCCTTATTATTCTCGGCTATACCCTTTTGCATGGCCAAAAAATCAATACGCTCATGAGTTATACCATCTATTAGAGTCTTTACAGAAAGAAGAGCCTCGGGCTCCGGGAAGGTTAGGCCGCTCTCAAGCATTACATCAACGTTAGTAGGCAGCCCCAGCGCGTGATTGAGCCCCACCCTGCTCTCACTTAGCTCTATACGCTCTTTTTTAAGAGCCCATACCATCTTCTTGTAACCAAGCCTCGCCGTAGCGCGGGCCTTTGAGTACAACTTCTTATTTTCAGGCTCTCCGGCGGCCTTGTAAATATCCTTATAGACCTTTTTTATCTGCCTCAATAAATCAATAATCCTTCTGCTGTTCATTTTTCTGTATATGTACAGCCTCGCGGCAGTAGAGGCCTGCCACTCCAGCCACGCCGACTCTAACTCCAGGCGCCCCACAACGCCCCCCCTCGCAAGAGAGGCCGTGCTTTTCTTAAGGAGCAGCCGCCTATCCTCAGGCAGCCATGAGGGCGGCGCACCCTCAGCAGAGAGAACAATACGCGGAGGCGGCAATACCCCTGACTTTATAAGCTGAGGGTATGACTCACCCTTCTGCTCGCGAAGACTCACAATGTAAGGGTATGTAATAACGGCAAGCAGGGCGGCCTCCTCGGCATTAAGGCCGTCGCGTACATCAAGTGTAAATAACTCGCTCTCTCTCTTTACCGGTACATCAATGACAATGGATCTTGCCTTGATCTTCTCAGGTTGAGGCTCCTCGGGTCTCTCCCACTTGTACTGATCGCGGTAAATAGGCCCCGCACGTACTGAGGACATAAGAGGGCTTAAAAAACCTGAGAATATAAAGATTGAGGTAAGCGCCCATGCAAGAGCAGCCTCTTCACAGCGAAGTCTCACCCTAAGTGTACAGAGAACAGCTCTATAGTATTGCCTCATTAAGCACTACCTCGAAGGGTTTTTACGCGGCATAAAGAGCAAAAGCGGAGTTTAGCGGTCGAGGATGAGGAAGGATAACATAAATATATAACCGCCGTCTTGGCATCAGCCTACTCCATACACCCACCATCCCCCAAAACCCCCCTCTTCCCCCTATCAGCCCGCAGAGGTTCTTTAGCGGATATAGGCCTCTGTTACATAGCGGCGCATCATTCTGTGAGTATTAAAGTAATAGGCCACCTTTCCAATGGCGCTGCCCATCATCTTAATCCACCCGGCCCTGTCCTCATAATAAAGGGGCAGTATCTCCCCCTCAAGTTTTTTATAAAGATCCTCGCTGTCAGCGGCGTAGTTGGATACAGGGCTATCTGTAGGTTCGGGGCCGATGGACCAGCCCGTTGCGCCCTCTATAAAACCCTCAATCCACCATCCGTCAAGTACGCTGAAGTTAAGCACACCGTTATGGGAGGCCTTCATGCCGCTTGTACCGGAGGCCTCTCTTGGGCGCATGGGGGTATTAAGCCAGACATCAACGCCGGCGACGAGTTTCTTGGCTATATCTATCCTGTAGTTCTCAAGAAAGACTATCTTTATCTCGCCCTTTAGCTCCTTTATCCTCTCAAAGACCTCTCGGATAATATTTTTCCCGCCCTCATCGCTTGGATGCGCCTTACCTGCGTAGATAATCTGCAGCCTGCCTGTGCCTATTTTACGCAGGCGCTCCATATCGGCAAAGAGCATCTCCGCCCGCTTATAGGCCGTAGCCCGTCTGGCAAAACCAATAGTCAAGGTATCATAATCCATCCCCACATCAGAGACGTCGTTCACATAATCAATTATCTCCTTCTTAGCCTCCATATGCGCCCCCCAGACCTCCTCAGCAGGGACTCTGTCGACGCGCACGAATATCTCCGGCTCAGTAGCCCACCCGGGAAGATACTTGTCATAGAGACGAGCAAAGCTCGGAGAGACCCATGTCGGGGAGTGCACACCGTTTGTAATGGCCTTAATCACATAACCGGGGAACATATTTCTTGAGACCTCGCCATGTTTCTTAGCTACTCCGTTTATATACTTACTAAGGTTCATGGCAAGATAAGTCATGTTAAAGCAATCCTCGCCGGCAAGCTTCTGCATCTCATCAAGGGAGATGACCTCGCCGAGGATACTCGTTACCATCTCATAGGGAAAGCGGTCGTGACCGGCCTCAACAGGCGTATGAGTGGTAAAGACGCAGAGCTCTCTGACACGCTCCTCGTCCCATACTTTTTTCTCATCCCAGACAGACTCGATGTCCCGCTTGAAGCGCCTTAGGAGCTCGATAGTAAGGAGCGCCGCGTGCCCCTCGTTCATGTGGTACTTTTTTATCCTCAGCCTAAGGGCCTTTAGCATAAGCACGCCGCCTATGCCGAGGATTATCTCCTGCTTAAGCCTGTAGGCGCGGTCGCCGCCGTAGAGGTAATCCGTAAGCCCCCTGTCCTGCTCGCCGTTCTCCGGCAGGTTCACATCAAGGTAGAATACAGGCACCTTCCAGCCCGTTACAGGGCAAATTATATCCCTGCACCAGGCGGCTACGGCAACGCTGCGGCCCTCAATGGTAACATTGACCTTATCAGGCAGGAGCCTCATGAACTCGGCGGGGTTCCAGTCTATTGGCTCCTCGCTCTGGTTGCCCTCTTTATCAAGAACCTGGCGGAAAAAACCCTTTCTCGCAAGGAGCGTTACGGCAACCATTGGCAGGTTCAGCTCCGCGGCGCTCTTCAAGGTATCTCCGGCAAGAATGCCGAGACCCCCGGAAAAAGTAGGCACTTCGTCAACAAGGCCTATCTCCATGGAAAAATAGGCTATTTGTTCATCAGCTGACAACTTCTTTAATCCCTGCATATTTTAAGATCCCCCTGTAGGCAAAAGTATTTTTTTCCATTATATACCCTGCGCCTCTTTTATCAAGTATTAGAATAAATCGCCGAAAAAGCAGATATGATAAGAAATGGTAGTTATGGCACATAATTTCACTCTGCTCCATGCTATACTCAATTAAAAGTAATTCCACCGCATACCATTAATGTAAGGAACGAAGAGAGAAAGGGGTGAAGTAAGATAGTGATTATGAGAAAAATTTTTATAATACCGCTCCTTCTCCTGTTATGCTCTTGCTCCGCCTACAGAGGGGGGCCTGCTTATGTATCAAGAGACCCCGCGGCGGCCTTAAACTCGGCCCTTGAGGAGGTAAGGCTCGGCCATAGTAAAATAGGGGAAAAAACTCTCCTGCGTATAAAAAAAGAGTACACCGGCACCATCTGGGCGGGACGGGCCTCTTTTATACTCGGCAATGAGGCCCTGAATAACGGCAAGGCCGGTGCCGTAAGTTTTCTCCGAGAAGCGCTGAGCCTTGAGGCACTGCGCCCTTACGTATTAGTGCGCCTTGCCCGCGCCTATCAAGGCGACGGCAATCTTAACCTCGCAGAACGCACCTACTCCGCCCTTATCAAAAATTACCCCAACTTCGCTTTCAGGGGCGATACCCTTTACGAGAGAGCGCTTCTACTTGAGAAGATGGGCAGGGTAGCTGAGGCGAAAAGCACACTTAAGATCTTTATAAAAAAATTCCCCGGGCACGCCAAGAGAGGAGACGCCCTTTTGCGCGTTGTAAAGCTTAATTTAAGCAGCAATGAGTACCGGCCAGCTCTGAAAAACATGAAAAGGCTTCTCATTAACTACCCGGCAGAGACCTCTACCCTCAAGGCTGAAGACATACTGAAGAGACAAAAGGAGCTGCCCTCCATATCCCTACTGCCTGCCGAGCGCTGCAAGCGCACAGAGGCCCTCTTTAAATCCGGGGAGTATAACCGCGCAGCCGCGGAGCTAAAAGACCTTATTAAGGAAGACAACTTCTGCGCCGAAAAAGCAGAGCCCCTCCTTGTAGAGGCCCTCTTCAGGGTTAAGAAGTACGATGAGGCCGAGTCCATACTTAAGAGGCGTATTAGAAGAGGCCGCCGGGGCCATGAGAGGGGTTATGCCTACAGAAGAGCCCTCTCCCTCCTTTCCACAGTCTATCTTCGAGAGAATAAGACCACCGGGCTTATGAAGACGATTCACAGCCTTGAACAAAACTTTCCTCATAGCTCCGAGACGCGCCGCGCCCTGCTAATGAGAGCCTCCTTGTACGACGAAGATGGGAGATGGAATGAGGCGCTAAAGACATACGGACTCATCTTGAAAAAAGACGGCGAAATTAAAAAGAGTACTGCCGGAGGCAGTAAAAAACTTGACGCAGCGGCCATAAGGGCCGCGTGGAGACGAGGCTGGCTGCTCTACCGTATGGGCCGCTACCTTGAGGCCTACAGAGGCCTTGCTACCTATACAGAGGAGCTAAAGGGGCGTGATAGACATAAATTCGCCTATTGGCAAGGCCGCGCCCTTGAAAAGGCAGGCCTCATAGACGATGCGCAAGAGGAATACTCCAAGGCCTGCGAGAGCGCCAAACCTGATTACTACTGCGATATGGCTAAAAAGCGTCTTAATGGGCAAGCAATGCGTGCTGAATTCTCTAACATAATAGTTTCTAAAGAAAATAAGGGGCAGAGTAATAAGAACGAGGAAGAGAAGAGAGCCAATGCATTAAGACAGAGAAAGAGTTTCAAGACCGTCTTCGCCCTTATCAGCACAGGGCTTACAAGAGAGGCCGCCGTGGAGGCAAAGATGGCCCTGAAAGACGGCGCGCCTGAGCGTGAGGTACTTAGCGGCCTTATGCGCGCTTTTTACGAGGCTGGCGACTACTACCGCGCTATATGGATATACGACTCCTACTCTTACCTCTTGAATAAGGGTGAGAAGGGCTTTCCATCGGGGCTCACAAGCGTGGCCTTTCCTATTAAGATAGTGGATTATATGAGCGCAAAGGGTCTTACCGGTAAGGCCGACCCTCTTCTTGTAGCCGCGGTCATGAGAGAAGAGAGCTCTTTTAATCCTAAGGTAATCTCAAGGACAGGGGCCATCGGGCTTATGCAGGTAATGCCCTCTACGGCTAAATTCATAGCCGATGCCTCAAAAATGGGGCCCCTCTCGGCAAGTGACATCCTCGACCCTGATACGAATATACGCCTCGGCGCATGGTATATAGCCTATCTATGGAGAAAAACGGGGGGCGACCCTCTTGAGACCATCGCAGGATATAACGCGGGGCTGAACGCTGTAAAGAAGTGGCGAGCGAGATACCCCTTTGAGGATGACGAAT
>CAZEBZ010000031.1:0-21188 GCA_964510775.1 uncultured Thermodesulfobacteriota bacterium | reverse complement strand
ACTCCCTTGCCGAGAGTTTTATGGTCTCTCCGCCCCTGCTCACCTCGTGGCTTGCCGTGTTAATCTCCAGGTCTCCCACTCGAAGCACGGCCTCTCGTGCCTCGCCGCCCCTTCTTATAAGAGAACGAAGCCTTGCCACAAGCTCCGTAAACTCAAATGGCTTGGTCATATAGTCATCGGCCCCTGTATCAAGTCCCTCTATCTTATCCATAAGCGCGTCGCGGGCAGTAAGGAGCAGCACAGGGGTCTTCACACCATTTTTTCTTATCGTACTAAGAAGAGTGAGGCCGTCGATAACAGGCAGCATGATATCAAGGATAATGGCGTCAAGGGGATAATTCTCCACCATGTACAGCCCCTCTTCACCGTCGTTGGCAACATCTACGACATAACCCTCTTCCTCAAGCCCCATTCGTATTATATTGGCAAGGTCTTTTTCGTCCTCTACAATCAGTACTCTCATCTTCTAAGCCTATCCTTAAATGCCTTAAATTTATCTTCCGGTATAAATTTCACTCCGTTTATCATGGAAGAGAGCAGACCTGTCTTCTCATGCAGCTCGTGAATAACAACGGCACCTACGTGAGAGACAATAAAGAATACGATACACCAGAAGCCAAACTCGTGAAGCTCTCCTGCGCCATCCTCTATTAACTCAAGTGTACTATGAGTAAAACCTGAGAAGATACCCTGCCAAGGGGCCATGTGTTTCTCAAGTCCTGCAAGTGTAAGGCCTGTAAATATCTGCATCACTACAACAAGAAAGAGGGCAAGATAAAAAATAGCGCCCAGCGGATCATGGCCCATGTATCTAAACTTGGCAGGCCCTTCCTTAAAGCCACGTGCATGCCACTTCAGCTTATGAACTACGTACTCCATTTTCTCTGCGGTAAAGGGCCAGAGATCACGCCATCTTGCGTATTCGTTACCAAAAAAGCCCCACAATATCCTAAGTAATACTGTAAGGATAAAGGCATAACCAACATAGACGTGGTAATACATAAGCTCGTGCCTGAAGTGCTTGGCGACCTTGAATTCCTCAAGTATATCATGAGATACAGCAATGGCCATTAACGCAAGTATTAAAGTTACGTTGCACCAGTGCAGCATCCTTGTCTGCCAGTCCCAGATCTTGACCAGCACGCGTTCTTCTTCGTTCTTTAATATCATATCAATAACTTACCTTTTCACATATTTTAGTTGGAAAATCAATATAAAAGCGTGTCTTTTACATTGAGATAACAATGGCATTACATACAATATGATATGGCATATTATATTAAGAAATGATTAGAATAATTGAAGGCGCATAAAAATGTAAATACCTGTAAAATAATTACTTAAATAGGGCAGTAAAGACAGGAAGAGAGCAAAAACTAAAAAATCAACTTGCAAAAGCACGTAAAAAGATTAAAAATACACTCGTTATTGTTTTTGTTAATCAGCTGGAATGTGGCTGCATGAAGTATTACATTGAGTCCGCAGAGCCTAAGACTATAGCACCATATATATTAATATATAATCTGAGAATATAAAAGAAGAGAGTGATATGAAGTCGGCCCTTGTTACAGGCGGAGCAAAGAGGCTTGGAAAGGCCATAAGCCTCAAGCTCGCCGCTATGGGGTATAATATCGCCCTCCATTATTACAGCTCAGACCCTTACCCCATTGCAAGAGAGATAGAGTCGCTGGGAGTAAGGTGTCTGCCGCTGCAGTGCGACCTTAGCGGCGGTAAGGCCGCCTCAAATCTTGTTGAGCAGGCAGTTAAAAAACTACCTGTCCTTGAGCTGCTTATAAACAGTGCCTCAATCTTCGAGAGGGCCACTGTAACAGAGACCTCAGAAAGGCTCCTTGATTCACACATTGACCTTAACCTCAAGGCGCCATTTCGCCTCTCACGTGATTTTTCTCACCTTGCCAAGAAGGGGCAGATTATCAACATAATCGATGCCAATGCCGTAAAAAACAACTCTGCCTACGCGGCTTATCTCATCTCAAAAAAAGGGCTGCTCGGTCTCACAAAAATGACGGCTCTGGAATTCGCGCCAAAGATTCGAGTTAACGCCATTGCCCCGGGTCTCATACTTCCACCCGTCGGTAAGGGCGAGGAGTATATGAACGAGGCGGCAGAAAAAAGAGTCCCCCTTAAACGCCGGGGGCGCATAGAAGACATTACGAGGGCCCTTGAATTTCTAGTACAAAACGAATTTATTACGGGCCAGATATTATTTATTGACGGAGGAGAACACCTTAGATGATTATTAGAATTAAAGACCTGCGCCTTCGCGCCATTATCGGGTGCAATGGCTGGGAGCGAGATAAAAAGCAAGACATCACCATAAACGTACTCATGGAGTGCGGTAATGACAAGGCCATTCTCAGCGATGATATAAAAGACACAACAAACTACAGAGAGTTAACAAAAGACATTATAGACTCTGTAGAAAAAAGCGAGTTTTTTCTCATCGAGAAACTCGCAGGTTTTATTCTTGATATGGTAATGGAGCGCCCTCAGGTCATATCCGCCCGAGTCGAGGTAGACAAGCCGCAGGCACTGCGCTTTTCCCGCTCCGTCTCCGTAGAGGTCTCGGCCACGCGATGAACCGTGCGGTAATAAGCGTTGGCTCCAACATCTCACCTCAGCAGAGTGTAGAGGCCGCCTTAAGGATATTAAGAGAAGAACAACACCTGCTAAAGGCATCGACTTTTATGCTCACAGACCCCGTGCCCCCTGCAAGGGGAGCAAAGTTTCTTAACGGAGCCTTCCTGATAGAGACGGCACTTGAGCAAGAAGACCTGAAAAATTATCTTAAAAAAATAGAGGAAAAACTTGGCAGAGTCCGCGGCCCCGACAAATACGCCCCGAGGACAATGGACCTTGATATTATCGTATATAACGGACGTATTGTAGATAACGACTACTATGAGTACTACTTTGTACAAAGGGCGGTAAAGGAGATAATGCCTGAAGTCTCCGAGATAGATTAAGCCGTAGAGCGGTATCTACTACAAAAAAACACAGAGCAAAAAAAACGATTAAAAGACAGACTCCGGAGAAGAGCAAGGTGTTGCTGCAACAAAACTTACAACACTCCCACGTCAAGATAAGAGCGCGCTATTTTTTCTATGGCAATAACAAAAGCGGCGGTTCTAAAATCCTTCAGTCCTTTCTTGGCCTTTGTCTCCCTTATCTGCTCATAGGCCCCGCGCATAGTATCATCAAGGCCTGACCTCACAAGAGAGAGCTCGTCAGGGCCCTTTGTAAGAGAATCCAGTATTTCATCAGAGAGTTTCTCCTTGCTTGATTCCTCGATGGCGTCTATGATTTTACGCCCCCTGCTCTCTTCAAACCTCTTCTCCATACGGCCAAAACGTATGTGAGAGAGATTTCTCACCCACTCAAAATACGATACAACAACACCTCCGGCGTTTACATAGGCATCAGGCAGGATTACAACGCCGCGCCTGTTAAGAATATCATCTGCCTCGAAGGTAGTTGGCCCATTTGCGGCCTCAGTTACAACCTTCGCCTTTATTCTCTCTGCGTTGCCCTTATGTATTACTCCTTCAAGGGCAGCGGGTATGAGAATATCGCACTCCATCTCCAGCACAGAGGCTCCGTCCTTTATAAATGTTGCCCCGGGATACCCCTTCACCCCGCCATGTTCAAGAAGATACTCTTTTGCCTTTTCTACACTGATTCCCCCTTCATTCACAATAGCGCCGTCACGCTCGATTACCGCAACAATAATAGCGCCGTCTTCTTCGGAGATAAATTTACCAAGATGATACCCTACGTTGCCAAGTCCCTGCAGGACAACGCGTTTACCGCCAAGGTCTCCATCAAGGCCGGCTGCGGTCACATCTTCGTGATGACGAAAGAATTCTCTAAGCACATACTGCACGCCGCGCCCCGTGGCCTCTATCCTGCCCGTAACGCCTCCAAGATGAACGGGTTTACCTGTTACACATGCTACATAATTAATATCATCTGGATGGAGATGCTTATATGTATCGAGTATCCAGGACATCTCTCTTTGCCCCGTACCCATGTCCGGAGCCGGCACGTTTGTAGATGGGCTTAAGAAACCGCGTGTTGCCAGTTCCCGCGCATAACGACGTGTAATCATCCTCATCTCGTCTCTTGTGTACTTTGATGGGTCTATACAGACACCGCCCTTGGACCCGCCAAAGGGCACGTCCACTATGGCGCACTTGTAGGACATAAGTGCGGCAAGGGCCTTTATCTCATCTTGATTAACAGCGGTAGAGTACCGGATACCTCCTTTCGAGGGCAGCCTGTGAATACTGTGCAGTGCCCTCCAGCCCTTAAAGACCTCAATCTTCCCCTTAATCTCTACGGGAAAACGCAACTCAAGAACAGCATTACAGCCCTTGATGGCCGAGGCAAGACCGGTATCAAGACCAAGTACATCTATGGCCTTGTCTGCCATGCGGTCTACATTATCAGAAAAACTCAAGCTATTTTTACTCATAATAACACTCTCCTTTTAAGTCAGAGTTCTCACCAATCATCTTTCGGAGTATATGGGCAAATCTTTACTTTTTTATCACATCTTACAAATAATCCTCTTAAACAAATCACTGTAAAAAAAAATTAAGGGCGTCCCATAAGCCTAAACCATAAATCACTCGTATCTCTAAAAATATCAGCAGGAGAGGCGCTAATCACACGCCAGCCTCCGCGGGCTACCTCGCCATCGAGCTGCCCGGGGGCCCATCCTGCATAACCGGCAAAGGCACGCACTGCCTTTATATCTACGGCGCCAGAAGTCAAAAAATCCTTAAAAATAGAGACATCCCAGCCTGCATAGAGATCTTCGCTCACAGACTCGGCGCCTGAGATAGGAGTCTTTGAGAGCGCCAGAATAGTAAGGCGCAGCTTCTCAACAGGCCCTCCGTATGAGAGCTGCACGACTGAATCCTTAAGCCACTCAAGGTGCGGTAAGGCCTCGGCAAGAGTCACTCTTGATTGACCATTTACAACAACGCCAAGGGCGCCAAAGGCGTTGTACGTTATAAGATAAATAACTGTCTTATGAAAACGCGGATCCCCCATGGAACCTCTGGCAACAAGGAATTTTCCTCTTGAGAGAGGCACGGAAGAAACCCTGCGGGGAGGGTCAAAGACTTTACCCTTATCAAGACTTGCAATGAGTAGAGGTCCGGCGAGGCATGGAGAAAAAAAATTAAGAATTGAGATAATAACGAAGACATAGACCGAGGCAGAGGGCTTAAAAAAGGAGGCAAAAAATCTTCTTCTCATCACTTCACATCCCTTAAAATGACAACAGGTCAAGAACAAGACAGAGGAAAAATCTATCTTTAATTCTAAAAAAACTCTACTCTATTTTTAACACAGATAGGCAAGTCAGTTCGAGGGAAAAAGCTCAGCATATGGGGAAGTAACAACGTTAATACAAGCTGCTAAAAAAAAACAAAGCGGGCCCTAAGAGGCCCGCCTTGTTTTTACTCTCATTCTTTTACATACAGTGCCTGTTACAGGCGGCCAAAAGGCCTAACAATCGTAGTACAAGAAGAACTCATGAGGCGTTGGCCGCAGTCTTATAGGGTCAATCTCATTTGTCCTCTTGTAGTCTATCCACACATCAATGACGTCTTGCGTAAAGACATCGCCCTTTAAAAGGAACTCATGGTCGGCCTCAAGGGCATTAAGCGCCTCGTCAAGGGAGCCAGCCGAAGATGGAATCTTTGCAAGCTCCTCGGGGCTGAGGCTGTAGATATCTTTCTCAAGAGGTGCGCCTGGGTCAATCTTGTTATCTATACCATCAAGACCTGCCATAAGCAGTGCGGCAAATGCGAGGTATCCGTTGCATGAAGGATCAGGGAAACGCGCCTCTATCCTCTTTGCCTTCGGCGATGAAGAATACATGGGTATTCTCACAGAGGCGGAACGGTTACGTCCGGAGTAGGCAAGGTTCACAGGTGCCTCAAA
The DNA here is from genome assembly GCA_964510775.1 of uncultured Thermodesulfobacteriota bacterium. Classification (GTDB taxonomy): domain Bacteria; phylum Desulfobacterota; class GWC2-55-46; order GWC2-55-46; family JADFVP01; genus JAJRZX01. The sequence continues at coordinate 15,212 of CAZEBZ010000031.1, read as the reverse complement.
GCCCGGCACAAGCCTCTTGTATGAATTAGTAGAAGGGTTGCAGAATGCGTTAAGGGCCTTAGCGTGCTTTAATATTCCGCCGATGTAATGCATAGCCATCTCGCTCATACCGCCGTACTTATCACCTGCAAAGAGAGGTTTGCCGTCCTTCCAGATAGACTGATGTGTATGCATACCTGTACCGTTATCGCCAAAAACAGGCTTTGGCATAAAGGTCACAGTCTTGCCCCAGCGCTTTGCAACATTCTTTATAATGTACTTAAACCACATGAGCTGGTCGGCCATCTTCAGCAGCGGAGTGAACCTCATGTCTATCTCGGCCTGACCGGCTGTTGCCACCTCGTGATGCTGACACTCTATGGCTATGCCAACCTGCTCCATTACAAGACACATCTCTGTGCGAAGATCCTGAAAACTGTCAGTAGGCGGCACAGGAAAATACCCCTCCTTATGCCTCGGCTTATAACCGAGATTTGGGCACTCTTCCCTGCCAGTATTCCAGATACCCTCTGATGAATCAAGGGCATAAAAACTGTTATCAGGGCCCTCGCCGAATCTAATATCATCAAATATGAAGAACTCCGGCTCAGGGCCTATGTAGGCGGTATCCCCGATACCCGAGGACTTAAGATAAGCCTCTGCCTTGGCGGCAATGTTTCTGGGGTCGCGCGTGTAGCTCTCTTTTGTAATAGGATCAATAATATTGCATATCAGACTCAGTGTAGGAACCTCGTTAAAAGGATCCATAACAGCCGTATCGGCATCTGGAATAACGAGCATATCCGAGGCGTGAATAGGTTTCCACCCCCTGATACTCGAACCGTCAAAACCAAGTCCGTCCTTAAATAAATCCTCTGAAAACTCGCTCACGGGTACGGTAAAGTGCTGCCATATCCCGATAAAATCGGTAAATTTAACATCAACCATCTTAGCGCCTTTTTCTTTTGCAAAGGCCACTGCCTCCTTGGGTGTCATCGCTACCTCCTTCAAGTGTTTTATTATATGCACATATTAAGATCTAAAATCAGCCTCTCAACGGCCTTAAAGGGCCTCAGTACCACTCTCGCCCGTTCTTATCCTCACTACCTCCTCAACGGGAAGTACAAATATCTTGCCGTCTCCAATTCTACCTGTCTTGGCCGCCTCTGTAATAGTCTCCACGACCTTAGCGGCAATATCGTTGCTGACGACTATCTCCATCTTTATCTTAGGGAGAAAATCAACGACATACTCCGTTCCCCTGTAAAGCTCCGTATGGCCCTTCTGCCGGCCAAACCCCTTTACCTCTGAGACAGTAAGTCCCTGTACCCCTATATCATTAAGGGCCTCTTTGACCTCATCGAGCTTAAATGGTTTTATAACAGCCTCTATTTTTTTCATAAAAGAAGACCTCCTCGTCTCTTCATTAAATGTTCTCTGTGAGAGATTAATTTACAACAAGGCAACAATTAATACAACTCTTTTAAGATATTACCCATATAATTCTGCAATTATCGTGCCTCTTACGAAGGCCTTGATTCCAGGGAGTTTTCCTGTTTAATATAACAAAATGTGCTTAAAAAAGAGACAAAATAAGCATTTTAACGCCTATTTTATCAGCATCATCAGAGAATATTCACAGGATCCATCTCAACCATAAGGCGCGTAGAGCCCGAGGTGAACTTCGCCCAGAAAACCGTCGTAAGCTCAGCCACAAAATCGTGAAGCCTGCCAACGGATTTTCCTTTAATCAGCATATGAAATCTGAACTCACCCTTGACTCTCGCTACAAGGGCAGGAGCCGGGCCAAGGCAGGTAATATCACCCCCATAAGACGCTGTAAGCCTCTCTGAGGCGGTTTGCAAGACCCTTGAGGCCTTGAGGCCGGCCCTCTCACCAGGGCCCTCAATACGTAAGAGGGCAAGCCTTGAGAAAGGCGGGTAAGATAACTCTTCACGCGCGCTTATCTCCTCGGCGTAAAAACCATCATAATCATGAGAGGCGGCCTTCTGCAATGCATAATGCTCGGGGTTAAGTGTCTGAATAACCACCCTGCCCGCTGCCTCGCCGCGTCCGCCTCGTCCAGCGGCCTGAGTAACGAGCTGAAAGGTACGCTCAGGGGAGCGAAAATCCGGTATATTAAGGGACGTATCTCCGGAAATTATCCCTACAAGTGTAATGCCCGGGTAATGGTGCCCCTTAGAGACCATCTGCGTACCGATTAGCACCTGTGCCTCACCGTCTTCCATGGACCTCATAATAGACCTCATGGCCCCTTTTTTTCTTACCGTATCGCTGTCCATACGAAGGATTGTCTTATCCGGAAATATCCGCCTTACCTCTTCCTCCACCTTCTCAGTGCCCATGCCTGGATCTCTTAGGTTTATGCCTTTACATAGTGGACACTCCACGGCAACGGCAGTGCAATAACCGCAGTAATGACAACGAAGCCGCCTCGAGCCCTTGTGGAAGGTAAGGGTAACACTGCAGTTTACACAGTTAAAGCTATGGCCGCAGTCCCTGCATACGAGGCAGCCTGAAAAACCTCTCCTGTTTAGAAATAACAGTACCTGATGACCGCTGCTGAAAGTCTCCTCCATAAGCGACATCAACCGCTCTGAGATAACTTGACCTCCGCTGCCCTTCATATTAACTATCTCAACTTCAGGCAGAGCCCTCTGCTCCACTCTTTTATCAAGGCGAAGCAGAGTAAGACGCCCCGCTGTAGTATTAAAAAAAGTCTCAACTGACGGCGTGGCGCTGCCAAGGACAACTGGGATATTAAGGATTTTTCCAAGCATTAACGAGGCGTCCCTGCCGTTATACCGTACGCCGTCCTCCTGCTTATACGAGGGGTCGTGCTCCTCATCAACAATAATAAGAGACAGATCTTTAATCGGCGAAAAGAGCGCCGAGCGTGCCCCTATGATTATACGAGCCTCGCCCGTAAGAATACGCCTCCACTGGCCGCACCTCTCAGACTCTGTAAGTCCGCTGTGATATATGGCCACCAGCTCACCGAACCTGTCCTTTAAGTACTCAGCGGCCCATGAGGTAAGACCAATCTCAGGTACAAGGAGCAAGGCCCTTCCGCCGCTGCGAATCACTTCCTCAAGGGCCTCAAGATAAACAAGGGTCTTGCCGCTTCCCGTTACACCATATAATAAAAAGGGTGAGAAGACGCCTTTTCCAAGAGACTGGACAATACTCTCAATAGCGGCTCTCTGATCTTTATTCGGGGTATGACGAGCCACACGGCCAGTAAGAGCGCCCATAGGGTCGACTAAGACCGCACGCTCCCTTACAGTAACAAGCCCTCTATCTTCAAGCCTTTTTACCGTGGCGGCAGCGCTTCCGTACTTCCCTTTAAGGTCACGTAAAGAAGTCTCGCCTTGCTCAAGAAGAAATTCATAGAGGCGTTTTTGAGCGGGAGTAGATTTACCGGGAAGCTGAAGAGTAGAAGAAGTCTCATCAACACTGAAAATTACAGGAGAAATAAGTCTCTCAACCCTGCCCTTTCCGCCGCCTCTTAGCTTAAGCTCCTCATCAATAAAACCCTTCTCTACAAGGCGCGCGAGGACGCTGTAAATGGCCCTGCCCTTAAATTCCCTAAGAAGCGACTGAAGCGGTACGGCCTTTGAAGACTTACGGAGTAAACTCAGGATATCCCCGGCAAGCCCCTTGATCGAGCCTACTTCGCCTCCCCCATCTTCGGTGAGAGTAAAAAATCTACTGCCCCTTACATCAGAGCCCGGAGGATGAATAAGGGCAAGGACTTGTCCAAGAGGGGCGAGATAATAAGAAGAAATCCAACTAAAAAACTTCAGCCCACTCTCGTCAAAGAGAGGTACTGCATCAAGGACATCTTTAATATCCCTTACCTTTTCTATATCCGTAGTATCTAAGAGGGCAGTAACGTAACCGGTAAGGAGACGCTTGCCAAAGGGCACAAGGACGCGCTTGCCTACGGCAACGTCTTTAACCAGGCCCACAGGAACGGCATAAGTAAAAGACTTGTCAACAGAGACTGAGAGAGATACGGCAGCGTATGACACGACGTAAAGGCCCCCGAATTAAGCATTAGAGATTTTGATAATACAAAACAAGACACTTACCTGCACAGAAACAACGGGTCAAACAAGGCAACGAATCTATGAAAACACAGCGGCCATAAAAAACCTGCTATCTCAATCTTGTCAGACAAAAAATTTTCTTTTAGAAAAAAGAAAGTAGGACAAAAAAAACCAATATAAAAAATATTCAGCGGACTTTCATAAAAGCGTCTAATTCCGTCTTAAAAAAGAAAGTAGTACAAAGAAAACAACGAGTACACTTACTGGAAAAAATACGTAATCGGCACTGCCAATACTCCCGAAAAAAAGAGCAGGACAAAAAATAGCAATCTCGAAAAAACTATATGGATATATTAACAGAAAAAAAGATAAGGGGGTAAGGCTTTGTATAAGATAAAAGCAGAATAAAGACAGCAAGCGGGCTACTCCTCCACCCACTCTCCTCTGGACTCGTAATCGCCATGAGTCTGATCTTGATTCTCAAACCTGGTGTACTGCTTGCGAAAGGTAAGGTGTATAGTGTCTGTAGGGCCGTTACGCTGCTTGGCTACGATTATCTCGGCATCTCCCCGTTTACCGCAGGAGCAGTAGTCCTTTGGGCACTCGCAGGGCCTGTAGACAGAATCCCTGTAGACAAACATAACCACGTCGGCGTCCTGCTCAATGGCCCCGGACTCTCGCAGATCTGATAGCTGAGGCTTATTACCCTCTCTTCTCTCCGTCATACGTGATAACTGAGAGAGGGCCACGACAGGTATATGAAGCTCCTTTGCCATTGCCTTTAAGGAGCGTGATATCTCGGATATTTCCTGCTCTCTGCTGGAGATACTCTTCCTGCCTCGCATAAGCTGAAGGTAATCAACAATTACCATCTTCAGCCCGAACTCGGACTTCCACCTTCTGGCCTTTGCCCTCATCTCAAGTACACTCTGCGCCGGTGTATCATCTATAAAAACAGGGGCATCAAAGAGCGCGCCCACGGCCGTGGTAAGCCTCGGCCAGTCTTCTTCCTTTAAAAAACCGCTTCTCAGTTTACTTAAGTCCACCTGCGCCCTTGAGGAAAGCATCCTCTGCACAAGCTGCTCTTTGCTCATCTCAAGAGAGAATACGGCAACTGGGGTATTGTGGTCAAGGGCCGCCATCTCTGCGATGTTAAGGGCAAAAGAAGTCTTACCCATACTCGGTCGGCCAGCGATTATAATAAGGTCAGAATCCTGAAAGCCGGAGGTAAGTTTATCAAGGTCTGTAAAACCCGTTGAGACCCCTGTTATTGTAGTCTTCTTGGCGTAAAGTTTTTCAATGCTCTCAAAGGTATCGTTGATAATATCCTTCAAGCGGAAAAAGGTCTTTTTCGACCTATCCTGAGTGACCTCGAAAATCTTCTGCTCAGAGTCATCTATATATTCCTCTACAGAATCGATAGACTCATAACCGCGCGCCGAGATAGCTGCGGTGACGGAAATCATATTCCTCAGCAAGGATTTTTCTTTAACGATCTTAGCGTAAAAGGTAATGTTAGAGGCAGTTGGCGTGGCCTCGGCGAGGACGCCGATATAGGAAAGGCCCCCTACGGGAGCGAGAATTTTCGTCTCCTTAAAGAGGTCGGCGACAGTTACGACATCAACGGGGATATTTTTTTCAAAGAGGTTGACCATGCCCTTAAAAAGCTCGGCATGAACCTTGTGGTAGAAATCAGAGCCATCGTCACTTAATACATCGAGTATCCTGGCGATAGCATCTTTCTCAATGAGAATACTTCCAAGAACGGACTGCTCCGCCTCTATATTATGAGGCGGGATCTTATAGAGCTGTTCCTTGCGGTTACTGACTGCCATGGCGCATAATAGACACTGGTAAGGTGTGGTAGAAAGGTTTTATTTAAGCGTTTTTGCTTTAGAGATTACGTCAAGAAGAAAAAGGTAATAAAGAGGGTCACCCCCTCCCTGCCTCACCTTTAATTCAGGCATTAACGTAAGCATAAAAATCCATTCACTCCCCTCACACCATCCCCTTCCCCAGAGACCATACCCCCCCTGAAACTTTCCCCTACATCCACCCTCACGACTACGGCATGAGACTTAATCGGTCTCCTGCTTGGTAACCTCAATTTTAATTACTGCGCTTACGCCGCCGTAGAATTTTATCTCTACTTCGTGAGAACCGAGGTGTTTGATAGGCTCTGCCACATGTACTTGTTTTTTATCTACATCCTTAAAACCCTTCTCGTGCAGGGCCTGCACAATGTCAGCGGAGGTTACGGAGCCAAAGAGCTTTTCCTCTTCCGAGGTCTTTCTCTCAAAGGTGAGTTCAATACCCTCAAAACCAGCGGCGGATTTTTCAGCCACAGCCCTCTTCTCCGCCTCTTTCTTGAGGTAAGCCTCTCTCTCGGCATTAAACTGCCTGAGATTACCGGGGGTTGCCGCAATGGCAAAGCCGCCTGGAATGAGATAGTTCCTCGCGTATCCTGGAGCTACTCTTAAAGTATCACCGTAATTACCGAGGTTGGTAACATCTTTTTTCAATATAACTTCCATCTATCCTTATCTCCTAAAGAGGTTTTTTTACTGGAAATTAAGTGAGCTGAAGGGCAGTATCGCAAGCACCCTCGCACGTTTTATAGCCAGACATACCTTTCTCTGGTGCTTAGCGCATGTGCCTGTAATCCTGCGGGGCATAATCTTACCCCTCTCAGTTATATGGGATTTAAGGGCGCGGGCGTCTTTATAGTCAATCTTAAGGTCTTTTTCCTTACAAAAGACGCAGAATTTTTTTCTGTAAAAAAACTTTCTCTGCGGGCCGCCGCGGCCGGGGCCTCCGGGACGTCTTCCTCTATTTGTCTGCATCAGTTGCGCCCTCCTCTGTTTTTTCTACTGTTTTTTCTTCTTCAACTGCTTTATCGGCCTCGGCCTCTACGGCAGGCTCCGGCGCTGCTTCTACAGCCGCCTCTACGACAGGCTCAGGAGCAGGCGCGGCAACAGGCTCAACATACTCCTCATCAAGGCGCACGGTCTGATAACGGACTACATCTTCGTTAAACTTGAAGATTTTCTCCATCTCAACAACAGTTGCCGGAAGGGCGTTAAAGTCTATAAGAGTGTAATAACCCTCGTTTTTTTTCTGTATAGGGTAGGCAAAACGTCTAACGCCCCACTCATCTACCTTATTAACATTTCCCTTACCGCCTGTAATAGCGGCGGCGGCCTTCTCCTGTATCTCCTTGATACCGGGGGCGCCAAGCTCAGTCTTTACTATCCAAATTGTCTCGTAATGCCGTTCCATTTGTTTCTCCTTACGGTTCCCCGCCCTCTGCGGGTTCGTCCCCTTTTTAGGGACAAGGATTGATAAAATACACTCTTATCAGTGTTAAGAATAAGTAAAAAAATATACTACTAATTACAGTCTATGGCAAGGATTTTTTTAATTCCCGCCTGCGAACTAATTAAAGGGCCTTACAGCAACGCCTCGTCTACTGAGATACTCCTTTGTCTCCTTAATGGTAAACTCGCCAAAATGAAATATGGAGGCGGCAAGGGCCGCGTCGGCCTTGCCCTCTTCAAAGGCCTCGTATATATGCTCCAGAGTGCCTGCTCCGCCAGAGGCGATTACAGGTATTGAGACGGCCTCTGCCACAGCCGCCGTAAGGGCAATATCATAACCGTCTCTTGTGCCGTCGCTGTCCATACTCGTCAGCAGTATCTCACCTGCGCCGAGGCGAGCGGCTTCTACGGCCCACTCCACGGCGTCAAGGCCCCTTGGTTTTCTCCCGCCATGAGTATATACCTCCCAGCCACCGCTGCCGTCAGTACGGCGTTTGGCGTCTATAGCCACAACAATACACTGCGTACCGAAACGCTCCGCCGCCTCGGAGACAAGCTCGGGGTTCTCTATTGCGCTCGTATTCAAAGAGACCTTGTCAGAGCCTGCGTGCAGAAGCTCTCTTATATCCTCAAGGGTGCGGATACCGCCGCCAACGGTAAGGGGCATAAAGACCTCTGCGGCAGTCTGCTCCACAACGTCTATTATCGTCTTTCGCTCCTCATGAGAGGCCGTTATATCAAGGAATACAAGCTCGTCTGCGCCCTGCTTCTCATAAGCGCGAGCCGACTCCACAGGGTCGCCTGCGTCTATAAGGTCTACGAAACTCACGCCCTTTACGACGCGGCCGCCCTTAACGTCAAGGCATGGTATTATTCTCTTTGTCAGCATGATTGTCTTCTTTACCTGATTTTAAATGGTGGGCAGTGCCCACCCTACAAGGCTGCGTAGAGCAATGAGGAGCCAACGTGCAAGACTTTTTTTGGTGGGCCAAGCCCACCCTACAAGGCTCTTTTTTCCTAAAGAAAATAAGGCTTTGCCTCGGCAACGTCTACGTCACCCGTATAAAGGGCCTTGCCTACGATTATACCCTCTATATTTCTGCCCTCATACTTCTTAATATCCTCTATTGAAGAAATTCCGCCAGAGGCTATCACAGGGATATCTACGCTATCGGCAATCTCGCAGGTAGCCTCAACATTTGGCCCCGTAAGTGAGCCGTCACGTGAGATATCAGTAAAGATAATTGCTCCAACGCCCACGCCCTCAAGCCTTTTTGCAAAGTCTACTGCCAGAGTCTCCGTTACATCGAGCCAGCCCTTCAGGGCAACATAACCCTTTGCGGCGTCTATGCCAACGGCCACGCGCTCGGGGTATTTGCCGGCAAGTCTATTTAAAAACTCAGGGTCTCGGTAAGCGGCTGTGCCGAGTATTACCCGCCTTACGCCGGGGATATGGAGGTACGCCTCGGCAGTAGCCATATCACGAATACCGCCGCCGATTTCCACCTCAACGCCTGTTGCATCAATGATTCTCTTAATAAGCTCAAGGTGAACGGCGCGCCCGGCGAGTGCGCCGTCAAGGTCTACAAGGTGAATAAGTCTCGCCCCGGCCCCAGACCAGCGAAGGGCCGCCTCAACAGGGTCGGCAAAGTACTCTGTAACGGCATCGAACTTACCCTGATGGAGGCGTACGCACTTACCGTCTTTAATGTCCACAGCTGGAATTATTATCATATAAACCTCAATTTAAAGACCCTCTCTTAGTACTTTAAGGATATAAAGTTTTTCAGAACTTTCAGCCCCAGCGCCTGACTCTTCTCGGGATGGAACTGCAGGGCCATTATATTGCCAACCTCTACTGCGCTTGTAAACCTTACCCCGTACTCCGTCGTCGTGAGGTTCACAGACTCGGGCTCAGCAGGGCGCGCAAAGTAAGAGTGTACAAAGTAAAAATAGGAGCCCTCAGCAATGCCTTTTAGAAGAGCAGACTCCTTCTCTATCCTTATATCATTCCAGCCCATATGAGGTATTTTTAAGGGGGTGGCGTCTGCGGACATATGCTCTGGAAAACGCGCCACTTGCCCTTTTAATATGCCAAGGCCTTTGTGGAGGCCGAACTCAAGACCTTCCTCAAAGAGGAGCTGAAGACCAACGCATATTCCAAGAAAAGGCTTACCTGACTCAATGCTTCTCACAACAGGCTCTATAAGGCCAAAATCCGTGAGGTTAGACATGCAGTCCTTAAAGGCGCCCACACCAGGCAGCACAACGTGGCTCGAAGAGGCGATTACTGCGGGGTCGCGCGTAACAGCCACATCAGCGCCGAGGCTCTTCAGGGCATTAGAGACGCTTCTGAGGTTACCACTATCATAATCAATAACAGCTATCACTATAATTGACCTTTAGTCGAGGGCACACCAATAATTCTCTCATCCCTTGCAACGGCTCCCTTAAGGGCGCGGCCAAGGGCCTTGAATATAGACTCAATGGAGTGGTGAATATCACGTCCATAGTGCAGAGTAACGTGCAGATCCGCTCCTGAGGCATTGGCAAAGGCCGTTAGAAACTCCTGCAGCAGCCCCATATCAAAGGCCTCGGCTACAGTGCCGTCGGCATTGCGGGCGATTACTGAGCCTGTTACGCTCATGGCCTTATCATCTGCGTTAAAGCGAAAGTAGGGCCTGCCGCAAAGATCTATAACAACGCTTGAGAGAGAATCCATCATAGGCACGGTAGAGTCGGCGCAGCGTGTAATGCCTTTTTTATCACCAAGGGCTTTTTTTACGGCCTCGCCAAATACAAGCCCCGTGTCCTCTACGGTGTGATGAGAGTCTACCTCAACGTCGCCTGTAACAGCGGCTGTGAGGTCAAGGAGACCGTGTCTCGCCATATTCGTTAGCATGTGCGTAAAGAAAGGGATAGGCGTCTTAATATCACCGCGCCCCTCTCCGTCAAGGTTAAGCTCAAGAGATATATCCGTCTCAGAGGTCTTTCTCTGTACCTGTGCTTTTCGTTCCATGCCGCTCTCCTCTCAAATGGAGTTCAGAGTCTTTTCTTTACGCTCTTACCGTGCGCCGTAAGGCCTTCTAAATCAGCGAACCTCTTAATGTCACGGCCAAGTGCCTTAATGCCCTTATCTGAAAAGCCTATTATACTCGTTCTCTTAACAAAATCATAGACACCAAGGGGCGAGGAAAAACGGGCCGTACCACCTGTTGGCAGAGTGTGATTAGGCCCTGCCATATAGTCTCCCACGGCCTCGGGCGTATTGGTGCCGAGAAAGACGGCTCCGGCATTACGGATACTCCCGAGCAGTTTCTCAGGCTTATCTACAAATAACTCCAGATGCTCAGGGGCAATCTCGTTAGATATTTTAGCCGCCTCGGCCAAGTCTTTTACCACTATAATATGACCAAAAGAAGCGATGGACTGCTCAGCCACTTTGCGTCTTTTTACAGGCCGTAAAGCAGCGAGCTGAGAGGTTATCTCAGCCTTTACCTCACGGGCCATCTTCTTAGTCGTAGTAATAAGTATACTCGATGCAAGCTCATCGTGCTCGGCCTGACTGAGCATATCAGCGGCTATCCACGCCGCCTCACCGGTACCATCGTTTATAATAAGTATCTCGCTTGGCCCGGCTATCATGTCTATATCTACAGTGCCAAATACCTGCCGCTTTGCCGTAGCCACGTATATGTTTCCCGGCCCCGTAATCTTATCAACAGCGGGAATGGTCTTTGTGCCGTAAGCCGCCGCGCCTATGGCCTGCGCTCCGCCAACTGCATAGACCTTATCAACACCAGCGATAACAGCGGCAGCGAGGACATGGGCGTTAATCCCCTCCCTGCCTGAGGGCGTAGTCATAATTATCTCATCAACTCCCGCTACCTTCGCAGGTATAGCGTTCATAAGTACAGTAGAGGGATAACTGGCCTTACCTCCGGGTACGTATATAGATACCCGCCCAAGAGGAGTCACCCTTGTGCCCAGCATATTACCCTCATTATCTTTATATGTCAGCGAGTCCTGAACCTGCCTGCCGTGAAAATCAGCTATACGCAGCGCAGCCCTCTCAAGAAGGGCCATGTCTTTACTTGAGACACTTTTTACAGCCTCATTAAGGGACTTCTTGCTGACGCGGCCGCCTCTGGTGATATTTACACCGTCAAAACGCAGAGTATACTCTTTTACGGCAATATCGCCGCGGAGCCTTACGTCACTTAAAATATCCCTTACTACGGACTCAACAGCGCTGTTATCTACGTGACCGCGAGTCCGTAAAGACCTCAAGATATGGGAGAAACAGCTATTGGATGTTGTTTTTATAGACATATCTAATACAGTCCTTTATCTTCACAGGCAGTGTGAAAAACTCATATACATACCTCCACCCCCCTTTCACCCTACCTCTTACCCCTTGCATCCCCTACCCTCCCCCTATCCACCTACCACTTAACCATATCCATCAGAGGGCTTTTTCAGCCTCTATTGCAGCAGTTAACCTCTCGATAATACCTCTTATCCTCTTTGGCCTTGTCTTTAAACTTGCGCGGTTGCAGATAAGCTTAGATGATACCTCCATTATATCCTCTACCTCTACAAGTCCGTTTTTCTTTAGCGTCTCGCCAGTCTCCACAAGGTCGACTATGCGCTCCGAGAGTCCAAGAAGAGGCGCAAGCTCAATGGAGCCGTAGAGCTTTATTATCTCTACCTCAATACCCTTTTCCTGAAAGTGCCTCAAGGTGATATTTGGATACTTTGTAGCCACCCTTATGCGTGTCCACTTCGCCGGATTATCCTTCTCTGACAACTCGGCGGGCTCTGCCACTACCATTCTGCAGGCGCCAATTCCAAGGTCAAGGGGCTCATATAGATCCCGTTCATTCTCAAGCAGCACATCACGGCCGGCGATGCCGATATCAGCGGCGCCGTACTCCACATAAGTGGGTACATCCTGGCTTCTTATGACCATGAACCTCAGACCGGCTGCCGCGTCCTCTGCGATAAGACGCCTATCGTTCTGCATTATAACGCTAAAATCAACTCCCGCTGCCATAAAGAGCCCTCTTGCGGACTTTAAGATACGCCCCTTTGGCAGCGCTACAGTAAGCATGTCCTTATCCTGCTTTGCTAATCCCTTATTCATCTTTATCATGAACCCTCTTAATAATTGCTCCAAGACCTACGAGCTTTTTCTCAAGACCGTCGTAACCTCTGTCAAGATGATATATTCTCGATACCTCTGTTCGCCCGGCTGCCACAAGGCCCGCGAGCACTAAGGACGCGCTCGCACGGAGATCCGTAGCCATAAGAGGCGCCCCGCCGAGGTTTGGGACGCCCCGCACTATGGCGCTCCTTCCGTCAACTGCGATATCGGCGCCCATACGCCGCAACTCTCCAACGTGCATGAATCTATTCTCAAAGACCGTCTCACGAATTACGCTGAGCCCTCCGGCGATTGTCATCATAGCCATCATCTGCGCCTGCATATCCGTTGGAAAACCAGGATATGGCATAGTCTTAATATCAACGCTCGTTATAGGCCATTTTCCAAGCACCCTTACACCATCGTCCTCAACCTCTACAGAGGTTCCGGCTTCTCGAAGCTTTAGCACAAGGGCCTCAAGGTGCTCCATAGGGCAATTTCTTATTAAGACATTACCGCCTGTCATGGCCGCTGCTATCATAAAGGTTCCTGCCTCAACCCTATCAGGCATGACCTCGACAGACGCAGCGTGAAGATTTTCAACGCCATCAATAACTATACGTTCAGTGCCTGCGCCACATATTTTTGCGCCCATGGCAACAAGGGCATCTGCGAGAAACTCTACCTCAGGCTCAAGAGCCGCGTTCTCAATAACAGTCTGCCCCTCTGCATATACAGCGGCGAGCATAAGATTTTCCGTACCTGTAACTGTTGGCACATCAAGGTATATTTTCTCACCGTGAAGCCCATGAGGGGCCTTTGCCTTAATATACCCATGCTCTATCTCCACGAGAGCGCCCATGCGTCTTAGCCCCTCTATATGAAGGGTCACGGGACGCGCACCTATGGCGCAGCCTCCGGGCAGTGATACCCTGGCGCGCTTAAACCTCCCAAGGAGCGGGCCAAGAACAAGTATAGAGGCGCGCATGGTCTTAACCATCTCATAGGGAGCAACAGGGTCAGACACGTCACCTGTCCTTATACGAAGCACCTCACCCTCGGCCTCAACCTCGGAGCCAAGATGAGAGAGCAGACCTGAGAGGGTACGAATATCACGAAGCGAGGGTACATTGGTAATGGTAAGAGGCTTATCCGTAAGCAAAGCGCCTGCCATAAGAGGCAGCACGGCGTTCTTCGCGCCAGAGACAGAGACTTCGCCAACGAGCCTGTTTCCACCCTCAATTACAAGTTTATCCATGTCTTAATATAATTTGATTAGACAGGCTCCGCATCACCGCTCTGCAGTGCCAGTGTCTGAAAATGATTGATAACGGAATCCGTAAGCTCCTGAATGTCTCCGTCCATTATTTCTGTAAGCCTGTAGAGCGTGAGACCTATCCTGTGGTCTGTCACCCTGTTCTGCGGGAAGTTATAGGTTCTTATCTTCTCGCTCCTGTCGCCTGTGCCGACCTGAGCCTTTCTCTTCTGAGCCATTTCCTGATTATACTCCTGAGTCGCCTTATCAAGTATCCTCGCCATGAGTATCTTCATGGCCTTCTGGCGATTCTTATGCTGACTCTTCTCATCCTGACATGTGGCAACAGTCTTTGTAGGCAGATGAGTTATCCTTATGGCCGTCTCGAGCTTATTTACGCTCTGTCCGCCGTGGCCTCCTGCGCGATAAGTATCCACACGGAGGTCTTCGGGCCTGATATCCACCTCTACCTGCTCGGCCTCAGGCATTACGGCAACAGTAACAGTAGATGTATGTCTGCGGCCCTGCGCCTCTGTCTCGGGCACACGCTGCACCCTGTGGACTCCGCTCTCGTACTTCAGCCTTGAATAAGCTCCCTTGCCTACTATCATGGCTATTATTTCCTTAAAGCCATTAAGCCCCGTAGGACTTGATGAGAGGACATCTACCTTCCAGCCTATGCGCTCGGCATAACGGGAATACATCCTGAATACTTCTGCTACGAAGATAGCGGACTCGTCGCCGCCGGCCCCGGCCCTTATCTCAAGAAGAATATTCTTGTCGTCATTAGGGTCAACAGGCAGAAGCATTATCTTAATAGAGCGTATGAGGTTCTCACGCTCTGACTCAAGAGCGGGAAGTTCTTCATGAGCAAGATCGCGCAGATCGGTGTCTTTTCCCGATAGAGCAAGACTATACTCCTCTATCTCACCCTCAATATCAGTAAGTTTTCCATAGACGTCAACAAGAGACCCGAGGTCGGAGTGCTCCTTGGCATATTTCTGATAAAGTTCGCGGTTGGATACGACATCAGGCGAGGCAAGAAGCTCTGCGAGCTTTTCGTACCTTTCAACAATACCATCAAGACGTTTTCTAAATATCATAACATCACCTTAAGAGGAGAAAGGCCTCACCAATAACAAATCAGAGGTATAATAGGCTAAACACCCCTAAGAAGGGCAGGAGGTAATCATTGCAATGGGTTAAAAAGAAAAGGTCTGCAATAATCTGTATGTAAGCGCATCATCAATGTAAACTAAGTGTTGCCGAGTTATGATATATGGTTCAAAAATTACTTTTCAGAACCATTCATCACCAAAAAAACAAAAGATCAAGAGTACCGCTGTCCATTACCTTAAGAGAGGGCCTTGAACCTGGCTCTTATCTCCGAAGGTCTGCCGCAGGTCATCTCACCCTCGCTGCAGGGGCCTGTAACGCAAGCC
>CAZEBZ010000030.1:0-21560 GCA_964510775.1 uncultured Thermodesulfobacteriota bacterium | reverse complement strand
CATAGAGATTTAGTCATAAAGAAAAAGCCGCAACATAACCGTTGGTTTTCTTTGCTTACTTTCTTTTTTCTAAAAGAAAGTAAGGGAGTTAAGGTTCTACGCTTATACGCCAGCCATTCTCCTTCGCAACAGCGCGGCCTATAATAGAGGCGTTAAGACCCTTTTCCCGTAGATCTGAGAGGAGAGCATCGGCATCCTTAGCGACTACGGATATTAAGAGCCCGCCTGAGGTCTGGGGGTCAAAGAGTATTAGCTCCATCTCCTTGCTAATATTGGTAGAGATATCAATGTCTTTTAAGAGGGCCTCTCTATTTGATGCTATGGTCTTTGGCCTCATGGATTTTTTTCTGACAAAATCCAGGGCGCGGGGAAAGACTTTTACGGCCCCTGCCTTTATTATAAAGCTGACTCCTGAGGCCTCGCACATCTCCATGGCATGACCAAGAAGACCGTAACCCGTCACATCAGTACAACCGCCTACATCTCTGTCACCCATAACCTCCATAGCGCTCTTATTAAGTGTTATCATGCTTCTTATGGCGGGAGCGGCCTCTTCGAGGCTCATCTTGCCCGCCTTTACAGCGCTTGTTATGACGCCAACTCCAATGGGTTTGGTAAGGATAAGCACGTCACCGGCTCTCGCTCCCGAGTTGGTTAGAATTCTCTCGGGGTGGACAAAACCTGTTACTGAGAGGCCGTATTTCACCTCGCTGTCCTCAACAGAGTGACCGCCTACGGTAAGGACGCCGGCCTCCTTCATCTTATCCATGCCCCCTCTTAAAATATCGCCGAGCACACTCATATCCAGGGCCTTTGGAAAGCCTACGATATTCATGGCAAGGCGCGGCGTACCGCCCATGGCATAGACATCGCTAAGTGAGTTGGCGGCGGCTATCTGGCCAAATGTGTAGGGGTCGTTCACAATAGGCGGAAAAAAATCAAGTGTAGTTATTATAGCCATTTCGTCAGAAATTTTATAGACTCCGGCGTCATCGGCGGTATTAAAACCAACGAGAAGGTCTTTATCTGATACTTGTGGTAACCCCCGCAGAACCTGCGAGAGGGCGTCTTTGCCTATTTTGGCGGCTCAGCCCGCGCAGCTCGCCCAGCTCGTAAGTTTTATCTCCTTACCGCTCTTGAACATAATAACTCCTTTAAATAACTTTAGCGCAGAGTCCGTTCGTCACCGCTTCGTTGTGTTACACCCTGGCCGTCAAGATACTCAAGTATTAATATGGCGAGTTTTCTGCCGCATCCCAGTATATCACGACACTCGGCGGCGCGGATAGGGCCATTATCAGTAATAAAAGAGATAATACGTTCTCTTGCCGAGTTAAGGGCCTCACCGTCAATAAAAGAATCCTTTTTAAGACTTACAATATCACCCTTGTTTTTCATATAGGCGATTATCGTGTCTATCTCTCTTGCGGGATAATCAGGAAGCTGTAACTCATCTGTTTTTATTAGACCAAGGCCCGCGGCCTTTAAGATTCTCCTTATATGAGAGAGTATCTCTATCTCCGCAGCGTTTAGAGATGAGCTAAAACCTTTGCAGCATAGGCATGGCCCCTTTCGCTCGATAGCCCCCTCAGAGACCATCTCCTCAAGTAAGAGCCTGTATAGGGGTCTCATACCCTCGGCGCTCTTAGTCCTCAAAGAGGTTATATAGAGGCCGAGAAGATCCTCGTCAGATATACCCTCCTTAAGTGGGTTTTTCTCGTGATAAGAGCCAAGGAGAGACGTAAGAGAAGCAGACAGGGCAGCATCGTACTCCCTGCTAATCAGGAATCCGCCGTTGAGATAAAAAGGCGATTGCCGAGAGAGGCGCTCCGCTATAAAGGCCTCGGTAAGATCTTCTCTTATATTAAGGAGCAAAGAGAGGGTTTTTATAGTAAAACCGGGGCGTCTCTCACTTGTTAGAAAAGCGAGTCTATTAAAAAAAACTTCACCCTCACCTCTTTTATTATCTACATCTACGCGGCGCTTTGCAAAGCGGGAAAGGCGCGGAACGAGATTCTTATCGCTATATGAAAAAATAACAGAACCGCCGCCCACGGTGATATTAAGAGAAGGGTCTCTAAGTATAAAGGCGTCGCCGTGCATCATAAGCAGGGGTCTTCGGAGAAAGAGCCGGCCAGTTACTCTCTCGCCTGGTTTTACCTGCTTAATCCCAGCAAACCTGATACGCGCCAGCGTCTCGCCTGTGTGATGAAAGACCTTAATAAGCCCTCTGTCCTTAAAGAGAAGTGAAGACTTCTTCAGGGCGTTTTTTTTCGCGATAAATTCAAAATCACAGTCAATTACCGGCGCCATTGTTACGTAAGGTGATAACTCAGGCGCGATTAAGCAAGTTCCTCTCTTAAGCTCCTTACAGGAGACGGCCGATAGATTTATAGCGGCCCTCTCTCCAGCGGAGACTTTTTGCGCGGTGATATGCATGGACTCGAGCCCGCGGGCCTTAAGAGACTGCCCCGAAGGGTATGCGATAAGTGAGGAGCCTTTATCTGCAGAGCCGCCTGCCACTGTGCCCGTTACTACCGTACCAAAGCCTTTTATAGTAAAAGAACGGTCAATGGGCATGCGAAAATAACTCCTCTCGCCTCGCCTGCATTTTTCATCTTTCATGGCGAGGACTTTTTCTCCAAGGGCCTCAGTAAGGGCCTCTAACCCCGCACCTGTCTTTACGGATAGGGTAAAAAAAGGCGAGCCCTTTAATGGGGTATCTGCGATAAGTGCATCTATCTCAGCCTTGACTTCCTCTAACCTTTTCGCATCTACAAGGTCTATTTTTGTAATAATAAAAAAAACGTCTCTAATACCAAGTAGGCTGATTATATCAAGGTGTTCGGTGGTCTGGGGCATTACGCCGTCATCTGCGGCAACGGTAAATAGCACAAGATCTATACCCGTAGCGCCGGCGAGCATGTTCTTAATAAAACGCTCGTGCCCGGGCACATCAACGATAGCGGCCCTGTAGGACATGCCTTTATGGGGAATATCCAAGTAGGCAAAACCAAGGTCTATTGTAAGGCCGCGCCTCTTCTCCTCCGTGAGCCTATCCGTTTCAATGGACGTAAGGGCCTTGATAAGGGAGGTCTTACCGTGGTCAATATGACCTGCCGTGCCGATGATAAGGGAGATCTTGTTAATCGCTGAGCTCATCTCATAATCTTACCAGAGTGAGTCTTACAATCAACGATGTAATTAAGAAAATAAACAGGGGGGGGGCTTTGTTGCAGGAGAGGCTGAGATAAAAAACCAAAAATGTATGATTAACGGCAATTAAAACTCACCCTCAAGAAGAGCGGCAAGAATAGATCTGTGGCACCTTGAGTCGTCTTTGCAGGTACAGAGCAGGGTAGCCGTTGAATCAGCGCGCCTCTTGATCATAGAGACCGTCTCAGCAAAGCACTTATGAAAGGCCTCGCTATCAATCTCGGCGAGGTAAACTGCCTTAAAGACCTGCCACGTAACCTCGCCTGACTTATAATTCTTAATAAGCTCCGGCGATGGCGAGAGGTCTCTACACCAGATATTAATCCTCTCTTTTTTTACACCTCGAGGCCAGTACCTCGTAACAAGCACCCTTAGGCCGTCCTCAGGGGCCGCGGTCTCATAGATGGATTTTGTCTTAATCATAACAGATGTAAGAGGTAATTCGTCTAAAGAGAAAAGGCCGCGGCTCCAGTAGAAATACTGGAGCCGCCCTTTCTAAAGTTATTAGATATAGAGAGTATCGTCGGCGCCTTTGACGAGCTCCATAAAGGCCACAAGGCCCATGCTCGAATCCACTACATCAAGCAACTCACTGCGTGCGATATTAAGAACAGCCATACTCGCCGTGCAGGCATATAACTCGATGTCGCCGAATCTCTTCGCCGTAGTAAGCATCTCGGAGATGCTGTCAAAGGTGCCGCGGGCGAGGTTTTTTTGAATTTCGTCTTTAAAAGGCGCGGGCTCACCCTCGATTACTACCTTATCCGTCTCTCCCTTAACAAGGCGTTTCAGTGCGCCGTAGCTGCAAAATATCCGCACCTTGCCGCCTGTGGCAAGTACGACATTGCAGATGGATATTGCATGGTAGACCCTGTCATAAGAGCCGGAGTGAAGAAATATACACATGCTGTACTGCTTTTTTTCATCACCCATATCAGACAACCCTTATCTTATCGGCCCACTCAAGGAGGGATATATTTTTCTGACGATAGTCCCAGAACTTATCACCAAGGTCGTCGAGCTGCTCAGGTGTAAAACGCTCTGAGAGTATGGCGAGACCATCGCAGTTGCTAACGTGGATAAGCAGGGCCTTCGCCGCTTTTTGAGCCTCATCGGCCTCCTCGTCAGTCAACTCATCCTTACAGAGCAGCCCGGCGCAGCCTCTTGCCGTATTAACAATATCCGTATGTTCTTTTACGAGCTGGTCTACATACTCGCCCAAAAACTCCTTCATAGCCGGATAAAGCGTCTCTTCTTCGTAGCGAAAGTGCGGCCCCGTAAGTGAATCAAGGCGGCCAAGCACCTCTCTTGCCTTAACTACGTCTTTGTTCTTAAGTGCGTCAGTAAGCTCAAGGACATCGTCGCGAACCTTTCTGTGATCTTCCCTGAACTCAGCGATAGCGTCTAATTTACCTGCCATTGTACTCCTCCTTAATTGTATTGGTTTATCTTTTTAGTATAGCACAGATTTTTTTCAGCGGGGGATTAGCACTATAATAATCCCTTTTAAACTTAACGTCAAATAAAGATATAATCGGGAGCTTAGAGGGTACAGCTGTGGCAGGGAGCTGTTATAATGGGTATTCTATGGAGATAAACTTAGGAAGAGAGGAAGGATAGGGAATATAAAGGGTTAAAAGAGGAAAAATCACACAATTACACTATTAAAAACCTTTACCATCTGACGGGTATAATTCTCCCAGCCAAAATTGTTCTTTACCCATGTAAAGGCCCGCTCCGAGACGCGCCGCGTCTTTTGTGGGTTTTGGAATACATACTCAATGGCAGAGGCAAAGTCGTCTGTAACAAGGCCGAGCTTTTCCCTGCCTATAACTCCTCCCGCGGCAAAGGCCTTTGATACGATGAGGGGCGCCCCTGAGGTAATCACCTCAAAGGGATACAACCAGCCGCCCTCTGTTTTCTCGGGAAAAAGGGCAACATCGCTGGCCCCGTAAAGCCTCCTTGAGGCCTCTTCTTTAAGGTGGCCTGTAAATACAACATGCCTCTCCAGCCCCTTGGCCCCTATATACTCATCAATGGTCTTTCTGTACGCCCCTCCGGATAATCCCGAAAGCACAAGGACAATATCCTTTATCTTGCCCCGAAGTCTATCAACGGCCTTCAGACTCTCAAGCTGATTCTTCTGCGGTGATATTATACCGGGATGGAGTACTACAAAACGCCCTTGCAGTCCGTACTGCTCTCTAATCTCATTATTTTTTTCAGGGCAGCTCGCGCTCATATCGAGACCATAGGGGATTAAATGAGGGTCACGTCCATAACGGCGTTTAACACGCTCAAAGTTAGACTCATCGCCTACGCAGATAGTATTAACATACTTATTAATTATGTGTTTATCCATTGCTACGCCAAGGCCGTATATGGCCTTTAGGAGCAGAGACTGGCGAAGATTATACCTTACGTCTCCAGGCTCGTTAAACATCCAGACCACGGGTTTGTTTATACCGTAAGCGGCCCATGTAGAGGGAAAGTTATAGAGGTTTACAACATCAAAGTCCTCGGCGTACTTCTTTAGCATAACTCTAAGGCCTATTATCTCCTTAATAAGCCTTATGGCCTCACCAATTCCCGCGCTTCTTGGACGGCTGCCGTAACCATAACTTGAGGGAAAATAGAGATCCGAGCCCTCATAGCGGTTCACATCATCAAGAGTGCATGGCGTAAGGGTTATGACTGAGCTGTCAATGCCCCTGCTGCCAAGACACCTTGAGAGATTTTTTACGACCCTGGGCACACCGCCGCCTGAGGAAAGATGGGGATGAACGATTAATACCCTCATATACGCTCCAGATACTACCCAAAAAAATTCGGCCCTAAGCCATAAGGCCCCGCAAAGTCACTTGAAGGAGAAAGGAACTCCCCGCCCCCGAACCAGCCCCCTTGCCGGCGTCTCCTGCCATAAGAGACGCTCCTGAGCTGCCTGTACGTGCCGCCCCTCGTCATTCACCACGTGCTACAAGAGTGAGTAAGAGCAGCCTTGTACAAATAAGCCCCATGTAAACCTATCGGCTCTTTTATGAGAAACTTTAATCGAAGTTGAGTTTTTCCAAGATGATATTGCCGGTGCCGCTAAAAAGGATTTTCAGGAAAGACTTTCGAGGTGATAATAAAACATTATTACTAACAAAAGAAAGCGCTTTTTTTAAAATAACTGAGAGATTGCGTCAACTCAGGCCTTAGCGCTAAATAGTAGACTTAAAGTACTCAATCGTGCGGATTAGCCCCTCTCTAAGAGAGACTGAGGGCTCCCAGTTAAGTGACTTTCGGGCCATGCTGATATCAGGTTGCCTCTGCATGGGGTCGTCCTCAGGCAGTCTTTTTGTGACTACCTTTGAGGAGCTGCCAGTGAGCTCTTTTACTAAATCAGCAAGCTCAATCATCGTAAATTCATCAGGATTACCGATGTTTACAGGCCCTATCTCATCCTGATTCTCCATCATGGTAATAAGGCCGTTAAGGAGGTCGTCTATATAACAAAAACTCCTCGTCTGAGTTCCGTCTCCGTATAGGGTAATATCCTCACCCTTCAAGGCCTGTACGATGAAGTTACTCACCACCCTGCCGTCATGGGGCAGCATTCTTGGCCCATAGGTATTAAAGATCCTTACCACACGTATATCCACCTTGTTCTGTCTGTGGTATGAGAACATAAGGGCCTCTGCGCAGCGTTTTCCCTCATCATAACAGGCCCGCGGGCCAATGGGGTTGACGTTGCCCCAGTAGTCCTCGGGCTGTGGATGTTTAGTGGGGTCGCCATATACCTCTGAGGTAGAGGCCTGAAGAATTCTGGCATTGACGCGTTTTGCAAGACCAAGCATATTAAGGGCCCCCATGATGCTTGTCTTAATGGTCTTTACGGGGTTGTGCTGATAATGCACAGGGGAGGCAGGACAGGCGAGATTGTATATCTCGTCCACCTCAAGAAGAATAGGCTCGATAATATCATGCCTAATAAGCTCAAAGTAGGGATTATCCAGTAAATGAGCGATATTAGCGCGTCTGCCTGTATAAAAGTTATCAAGGCAGAGTACGATAAAACCATTTTGGAGCAGCCTCTCGCAGAGATGAGAACCTATAAAACCGGCGCCTCCTGTTACAAGAACCCTTTTTATCATATTCTCAACGTCCCCGTTATGTAATGTGCGCCCCCCACATGGCGGGCAAGGCCCTGACTATTTATTATAAAACCGCGCTATTGATGAGACAACATGATGAAGCTCAGTCTTTTTCAGCCCCTGGAAGATAGGCAGCGCCAGAACCCGTTTCGAGGCCTCCTCGGAGCGGGGAAAATCTCCCTTTTTATAACCAAGATACTTGAAACACTTCTGCAGGTGCATAGAACGGGGATAATAAACCTCTGTGCCTACTCCGTCTTCGGCCATGAACTTTCTTAGGGCCTCTCTCTTATCTACCTTTACAACAAACTGGTTGTATACAGAAGATGATTTTGGCAAGATAACGGGCAGGGTCACGAGATCATTCAGACCGGCCTTAGTAAAGAGCTCTGTGTATATCCCCGCGTTTTTCTCACGCTCGGTGGCCCACTTATCAAGAGACCTTAATTTCACACGGAGTATAGCTGCCTGCATCTCATCAAGCCTGCTGTTTACACCTACTCTGTCATAGAGATAACGGGCGCTTGCGCCGTAACCACGAAGTTTTTTAAGGAGCGCGGCGGCTCTCTTGCTCTTTGTCGTTATCATACCGCCGTCGCCCATTGCGCCGAGGTTCTTTGTGGGATAAAATGAGAAACAGCCAAAGTCGCCGAGGGCCCCTGCTCTCTTAGCGCCGTAACCTGCGCCTATGGCCTGCGCCGCGTCTTCTATAACCTTAATGCCGTACTTTCGAGCTACTCTCGTAATTGGGGCCATATCAGCGCATTGGCCGTAAAGATGCACAGGTATTATGGCCTTTACGCCCCTGCCTGACCTCTTCAAATAACTCTCAACAGCAGCCGCGTCAATATTAAAAGTATTAGAGTCAATATCAACAAAGACAGGCTCTGCGCCGAGCTTCTCAATAACGCTTACAGTAGCGACAAAGGTAAAGGGCGTAGTAAGAACCTTATCGCCGCGAGTTACACCTGCCGCGAGAAGGCTCAAAAACAAAGCGTCTGTACCAGAGGCGACTCCGACGCCAAAACCTGCGCCGCAGTACTCGGCAACCTCACTCTCAAGGCTGGAGACGTTCTCGCCAAGTATATACCGGCCTGAATCGCAGACCTTTCCGAGCTCTTTCTTTATCTCTTTTTGTATGCCTTTATACTGTCTTGATAGATCAAAAAATGGAATATTCAAGGTTTTTTCCTATCTCTTTATTTTTTTATTTTCTCTTATTCATAGTAGCGCGGTCAGAGAAATTACCATATCCGCTACGCTTAAATTCACCAAAAAAGCTCTTAAACGATATTAATACGGAGAAATTTCCGGGACGGATAAGATCATGCATCTTCCCTTGCGTTACGCCTCGAGGGAAAACGCCCTGAGAGTATCTCTTTATAGACATTATCAATGACACCGTTTATAAAGGGAGCAGAGTTCTCAGAACCGAAACGGCCCGCAAGCTCAACGGCCTGATCCATTACGACCTTACAGGGCACATCAGAGTGGTAAAGAAGCTCATAGACGGCAATTCTCAAGATATTACGGTCAACTACAGTCATCCTCGTAAGGCTCCAGTTCTTCGAGGCGCCGTCTATAAAGCGGTCTATCGTGGCAAGGTTGCTCATCACGCCCTCACCTATAATCCTACCGTAATCAGGCGCGCCGCCCTCGGGCATAGAGAGGCTATCACTCTTCTGCCCCCCTCCCCCCAGCTTACCACCACTGGAGATATCAAGGCCGTAGAGCATCTGCAGGGCCTTCTCTCTTTCTTTATGGCGTGAAGACCGCTTTGAGCCGTGTATTTTTGTCATGAACTCTGATTTACAGTACGCAGCAGGTTTGCCATCTCAATGGCCGTAAGCGCGGCATCACTACCCTTGTTACCCGCCTTAGTACCGGCACGCTCTATAGCTTGTTCCAGGGTATCGGCGGTAATTACGCCAAATGAGAGCGGAACACCTGTCTCAAGAGCCGTGCTTGCGATACCCTTTGCCGTCTCTCCTGCAATATAATCAAAGTGAGGTGTAGCACCTCTTACGACGCATCCCAGACATATAACGGCATCATATACTTTTTTTTCAGCGAGAGTCTTGGCAAGAAGGGGCATCTCAAAGGCCCCTGGAACCCTGGCGACATCTATGGCATCATCAGAGGCGCCGCTTCGAAGCAGTGTATCCATAGCGCCTTCAAGTAGCCTGCTCCCGATAAAATCATTAAACCTGCTTACGACTATAGCAAAGCGCAGACCTGCCGCAGATAAATCACCCTCAAATATATTCGCCATAACAGCTCCTTGTAATTTTAAAATTTTTCCCTAATTCCTGAGTTGCTACCACTTCCCTCACCCCACCTATACTCAACCGACTACTCACACACTCTATATATCACCTGTCTTATCTACAGAGTCAAGTAAATGCCCCATCTTGTCTTTCTTAGTCGTAAGGTATCGCACGTTTTTCTTATTGGGAGCAATCTCAACGGGAACACGCTCAGTTATCTCAAGGCCATACCCCTCAAGACCAACTATTTTTTGCGGATTATTGGTAATTATCCGCATCTTCCTAACGCCTAAATCAAGGAGTATCTGTGCCCCTATGCCGTAGTCGCGTAGATCTGACTTGAACCCGAGACGTTTATTCGCCTCTACTGTATCAAGACCGCCATCCTGCAGAGCATAAGCCTTAATCTTATTGGCAAGTCCGATACCGCGTCCCTCCTGATGCATATATAAGAATACGCCGCCGCCCTCATTTTCAATCATCTTCATGGAGGCCTTGAGCTGGTCACCGCAGTCGCAGCGCTCGGAACCAAGGACATCGCCGGTAAGACACTCAGAGTGTACCCTTACAAGGATAGGTTTTTCCGGATCAATTTCACCCTTTACAAGGGCGAGATGCTCGTTAGTATCAACATCATTAGTATATGCCATAGCCTCAAAATCACCGCCGAACCTTGTAGGCAGGTGCGCAGAACCGGCGCGCTGAACGAGGCTGTCATAACGGAGCCTGTACTCTATTATCTCAGCTATACTTACGATAATAAGACCATGTTCGCGGGCAAATACCTCAAGGTCGCCCATACGCGCCATAGTGCCGTCTTCTTTCATTATCTCACAGATAACACCTGAAGGCTTGAGCCCGGCAAGACGGGAGAGATCAACAGACCCCTCGGTCTGACCTGTTCTTACAAGGACACCACCCTTTCTCGCCCTCAGAGGAAAGATATGACCGGGCCGCGACAAGTCCTCCGGCACAGCGCCCTCGGCAACGGCCGCAAGGATTGTATTTGCCCTGTCAGAGGCCGATATACCTGTAGTAACACCCTCTCTTGCGTCAATGGATATAGTAAAGGCCGTAGTAAATGGAGATGTATTATCATCAACCATTGGGCCAAGAGAGAGGCTGTCTGCATAGTCTTCAGTAAGTGTGAGACAGATAAGACCACGTGCGTGCGTGGCCATGAAGTTAATGGCCTCAGGGGTGACAAGCTCAGCCGCCATGCAGAGGTCGCCCTCATTCTCCCTGTCCTCATCATCAACAACAATGACCATACGTCCGGCCTTTATCTCTTTCAGGGCGTCTTCTATCTTTTTCTTCATCATTTTTCTCTACCAATCCTCTAAAAAAGTCACGCACCGGCTTAAAGACAGCACAGACGAATCATATACTCAAAAAAAAACTCATGTAAAAACTATACACCACTTACCGTAAAAAACCATGCCCCTGCAGCAGTCCTTCTGTAATACCGCCCCCCCTGCCGGCCAGCGCCCTCTCCACATACTTTGCTATTATGTCTGTCTCTATATTAACAAAACCTCCAATAGATTTATTGGGAAGGGTTGTTTTCTTAAGCGTATGAGGGATAATAGCAACTCCAACACCTCTGGCAGAGACCTCAGTTACGGTGAGACTTATCCCGTCTATTGCGATAGACCCCTTCTTAACAACCTGCCCTGTAAGGGCCTGGGGCAGCTCTAACTCCAGCTCCAGAAAGGCGCCCCTAAGCACTTTTTTTCTTATTACACCTATGGTGTCTACGTGTCCCGTTACAAGATGACCGCCAAGGGGTTTATCAAGAGTCAGAGGCCGCTCAATATTAACAAGTCGGCCGGCGGCAAGGCCTTTACCAAAAGTAGTCTTACTTAGCGTCTCATTGCTTAGATCAGCAGAGAAGGACGTTCTACTCCTCTGCCCGTCTATAATAGTAAGACAGGCCCCGTCAACGGAGATACTGCTGCCTGCTGGAAGCTGCGAGAGATCAAGAGATGATATAATCTCTATCTTACCAGAATCTCCGGTTTTTTCAACAGCTTTGACTCTGCCGATGTCTTCAATGATACCAGTAAACATACTTAGAACCTCTTGACAAGAAACAAAACAATCCACCCTTTTGTGATTAAAGGACTAATCCTTAGGGCTCGCCATACTTCCCTCTACAAGCAAGTCCTTACCAAACCTTCTTACCTTAACATTCTTAAGGAGCGGCGCAGCTGAGGGACAATCAATGGAGAGTGCGCCAATAGATGCGATAGAATCAGCACCAAGAAAGATAGGCGAGATAAAGTACAGCACCCTGTCCACGACTCCTGCCTTAATGGCAGAGGCGGCTACAGCGCCGCCGCCCTCGATAAGGAGGTTTGTCAGACCCTGGTCAGCGAGTTTTTTCACGGCCTTCTTAATATCAATGCCACCGGATCTTTCTGATGCAGTATAAAAGATCTTCACGCCCATGGCGCGGGCTTTACGCACCTTCTCCTTATCAGCCTTTCGCGTAGTAAAAATACAGACCGCCGCAGAAGTATCACTAAAAATCTGAGCCGATAGCGGAGTTGCGAATGTGCTGTCAAGGACTACCCTCGCAGGGTGTCGCCCGCGCACATGACGTACAGTAAGAGCGGGGTTATCTATAACAGCCGTATTAGAGCCGACTATAACGGCATCAGCAATAGACCTGAGTCTATGCACGTATTTTCTCGATTCAAGGCCTGTAATCCACTTGGACTCACCTCTTGAGGAGGCTATCCTGCCGTCGAGGCTTGCAGCGAGCTTAAGAGAGACAAAGGGCAGACCTGTTGTAATATATTTCTCAAAACTCTCATTCAGGAGCGACGCCTTCTGCGCAAGTACTCCCTCAACAACCGTTATACCTGCGGCACGGAGAGTGGATATGCCTTTACCTGAGACAAGAGGGTTGGGATCAGGAGCAGCGATTACAACTCTTTTTATCCCAGACTCAATAATAGCGCCGGTACAGGCATCTGTTCTGCCTTTATGACAGCATGGCTCGAGAGTTACGTAAAGTACGGCCCCACGAAGGCTGGATTTATCAAGGCCCTTTAGTGCCTCTATCTCGGCATGGGGAAGACCGGCCTTTCTGTGGTAGCCCCGACTAATGACAATACCCTTTTTGACAATAAGAGCGCCTACAGCAGGGTTGGGACTTGTCTTACCAAGGCCGCGTCTTGCAAGCCTCAAGGCCTCACTCATGAACACTTCATGAGACATTAATCAGTCCTTCCTGTTCTTCAGTTCAAGAAGATCCTTCAGCTCTTCCATAAACTCGCTTATATCTCTAAAATCCCTGTACACAGAGGCAAAACGTACATAGGCCACCTCATCAAGGTCTTTTATATCCTCCATAACCATCTCGCCCAGCGCCCTGCTCTCAATCTCCTTAGCAGGTGTATCAAGGAGTCTGGTCTCAAGGGCCTCAATAAGCTTTTCTATATCCTCAATAGCAACGGGCCTCTTCTCACAGGCCTTCATAATACCGGAGAGTATCTTACTCCTCTCAAAGGTCTCACGACGTCCGTCTTTCTTAATAACAAGAGGAAGCCTTTCCTCGATTCGCTCATAAGTAGTAAAACGCTTCGTACAAGAAAGACACTCACGCCTTCGCCGCGTAAGAATTCCGTCCTGGATAAGACGGGAATCAATGACTTTATCCTCAAGATGGGCACAAAATGGACATTTCATTAACACAATATACTGTATAAGACCTTAAAAAACAAGAGCTATAGTGCCTGTGAATCTTACAAAGCAGAGTAATAATATATGAATAAGAAGAAGTATGATCTCTGCTAAATACAAAAAAGCCTCTGCTGTTAGGCAAAGGCTTTTTTGTAAAAGAACTAAAAATCAATTCTACTTATATATAAAACTTCCAATAAAGGAAAGTGCTTACTTGGTACCAAGGACGGCGTCTTTGCAGGCCTTGGCGACGCGAAATTTAAGAACCTCTTTTGCTGGAATCTCTATTGCTTCACCGGTCTGAGGATTTCTACCTGTTCTGGCTTTTCTCTTAACAAGGACAAGCTTACCTACGCCCGGAAAAGTAAAACCATTCTTGGCTTCCTTATAGGAAAGTTCCGCAAGACAGCTCAAGATATCCGCTGCGGCCTTTTTTGTAAGATCATTTTTATCAGCTATGTACTCTACTATCTTTGACTTGGTCAACGCTTTACCCATATGCTCCTCCTCTGGTCGTACATTTTTTTATTATATGCAGTACAATTCATATTTATTTGAGTATGTTATTAATACAATGTTTTTCAGATATATGCAAGATAAAAAACTAAAAAAATACCTTTTTATAAAAATTTTAGAGAGGTGCTTTACAAGTAAGGGATATGCTATAGACTGTGGTTAGAAAATAAAAAATAGTAAAGAAAATCAGAGTCACTTGTGAAAACAGAAAAAAGAAACTTAAAAAGAACAAAATTTAATTGACAAATGAAAGCTCATAATGATATTAATAAGAATTCTGCCGTTTGGGGCTGTAGCTCAGTTGGGAGAGCGCAAGACTGGCAGTCTTGAGGTCAGGGGTTCGATCCCCCTCAGCTCCACCATAAAAAAACAAAGAAGGCCGCGCTGCTCAGCGCGGCCTTCTTTTATCCAAAAAAATAAGTTATTTCTCTCCTCTCCGTAGAGGTCTTTCTCATAGACTTTACTAAAACTTTCTGATAGACTTCAATAAATCATACGCTAAAATTTCGATACGTTTTCTTTTTCTCTCATATACCTTTATAAACTCTCCACTATACTTGAGATAAATAGGTAGCACAGCGTGTCGTGACGATAAAAACTTTATATTACAGATGTTTATATGATTAAGCGCATACCCTGCATCATAATAATTGCAACAGTGCTTTCTTTATTAGGATTAAGCGCAAAGGCCTCTATTATTAGAGTGCCCGATGAATTCCAACAAATAGGAGATGCCGTACAAGCAGCAGAGGCAGGAGCGATAATCATTGTGGCTCCCGGATCATATAAAGAGAATATCGAGATCAACAAACCCATTTTTTTAAGATCTTCAAGGGGTGCCGAGAAGACAATAATTACTGCCGCCGATACAAACAAAGCAACCATACACATCCATGACACCAGTGACGTTACTCTACTCTCCTTTACAATAAAGGGTTCAGATTTGGCCGGCATCCTCGTAGAAAAGACCAAATCCCTGAAAATAATAATGAACAAAGTTGTTAATAATGAGAACGGACTTCTCATGTTAACAACAGAGGGCTGTAATATTTTTGGAAATAAATTCGACTCCAACAACTCCTACGGGTTTTATGTGAATAAATCAACTTCATGCAGCATCCGCTCTAACTCCGCGAGTTTGAATGGAGATAAAGGCTTATTCCTTTTTTTCTCTCACGACAATTCCGTCTTAGACAACAAAGCAAACCTCAACAAGTGGAATGGTATGTTAATCTGGTCTTCCGATAATAATATTATTAAGAACAACCGAACATTAAGAAATATGTTCGGTTTCGTAACAGGTGAATCCTCTGGTAATGATGTATCTGGCAACACATCTGTACCGAATCTCTTTTTAATACTCCCTGTTTTTCTTGTTTATATTGGATTCATATTTTACCTTATACAAATGTTTGTATTTAAAACTATCTATGGAAGGTAACGATGTTTTCTGATTTTTTACCTCTTATCATAGGATCTATCGGTGTCATTCTTGCTACATCGAGTTTTATTAGCGGAATGCAGCTCGTAAGGACACGGCAAAGAAGCTTTGAAGGTAAAATCCATCGCCTAAACGGCTATATATCAATAGGTCTCTTTATTCTACTCTTCTTTGTCTCTTTTATTGGAAGCGGATATAATCTCATTGTGCTGCTTTTATGGCTCTCCGGATTTGCCGTAATACTGATGAAGTTGCGAATTGTAAAAAAACGACGTTGGGCCTTTAAGTATGTCTGCTGGTTCGGCGTGTCCATAATATGCATGTGGATATATATCATCTATACACACATGCCCTTAACATAAACAAGTTTTCTTAATATCCAAATCAAAAAAAACTTATATACAATAAAGCCCGCTCTTTAATAAAGAGCGGGCTTTGTAATTGCAGATGTTATATAAATACGTACGACTTAATCCGGCGCTTCGTGACAGCAACCACCGCCACTTGCGGCATCAGCAAGTCTCGCGTCTCTTGCGGCATGTGCGGCTTCATCATATTGAGAACGCGCCTTTGAGGTAGAGCGCCCCTTTGCATCTGCCCTTGCACCGGGTTCTCTTGGAACAAAGGCCTCATCCATAGCCTTCATCTCCTTGAGAATAATCTGTCTTGTCTCAGCGTCAAGATACTTATCAAGAAGATAGAAGAATTCCTCATCTTCTTTTCTAATATGACTCCTGAGATTAACGATTATAGAGGTGGCAATTCCATCAAGTATGTCGCCATCAACAAGGGCGCTTCTGAAGGAATGAAGAAGAGTCATGAACTCTCTGTGGTCTTCCTGAATTATTGCAACAAGACCCTGAGCGAGAGGAACTAAATTCTTGACCCTGGGAAAGAGAAGCTCTTCCTCTTTCTGTACAGAATGAAGAATTATATCATTCTCAAGCTTAGCAGAAGTCTGCCACAGCCCCTCAACGTCCCTCTTCTTAAGATAAAGCTCTATCTCATCAAGCTTTTTAAGTACCCTCTGATGCTCAGCTACAAGAACCTCAAGGGGGTTATCACTCTCAAGTGAGGGTTCGTTAACCACCATCTCTTGAGTTGATTTAATATCATCAAGGGACTCGACTCCATCAGACCTGAAGGGCTGAGAAAAACCCATGCGACAGGCACCTCTGGGACTCTTGAAGACATCTTTTTCCTTGTTCTCCAGCAGAAGATCATTAAAGACCTTCTCATCCATGGTGAGCATACCTTCTTTACAGAAAACCACGCATGATGGATGGAGACACTTGTATGTTACTCTAACCTTCTTCGCAGTCATAACATTTACCTCCTGGAAGAAAAAAACAAACAACGAAATTAAGCGTTCTGAGCTACCTTATCACCCTCAGCTCCGCCCGGCATTTCCGGTATACCAAACTTCTCGTTAAACTTTGTAACTATGTATATGAGTGTTCTATGATTGAGAAGAAGACCCTCGAAGAGATTGGTCTTACTGAGGCCATCAAGATAGAACTCGTAAGAGAACTGAATCTGCTTTGCAACTCCATCCTCTTCCATATTCATATCATAGCTATTCTTGAGAAAAAGAAGATCGTTTCTCATCTCGGCGTAAAAACTTTCTCTCTCTTCCTCAGAGAGCGCTCTTAGCGAATCTATGTGCTCTTTGGCAATGGAGACGCCGTTAAGAAGCACTATAAGGCCAGGGAATTCCGATGGCTGCAGTATCCTCTGTCTCTTAAGGGAGCCAATAGGATAATCAATTTCATAGTGAAAGGTGGAGGCATCATCCTTAACTAACTGAGCCTTGTGGTGGTTCTCATCAAGCCACTTCTTTATTGCCTCTGATGCCTGTTCAACTGTGGTTATGTCCATCAAGTTTCTCCTTTGGTTCTTTTTTTAGTATTTAGGTAATTTAAATACTATACTATAGTACGAGTTTATTGTCCAGTCTTATAAGACTTAATCTGGATATTTCTGATTAAATAAATCTTCTTTATCTGGGCTAAAAAGACCAGAAGTATTGTACTCGCGTTAAAGAAATATAACCCATTACTGCAAATTGCGCAGCACCGACTCAAAAGATATGAACGGGTCTAAGTCAGAGAGGATTACATAAATCACGGTGCATCGTTAGACTGAGTCTTCATAACCTGACAAACTTCTGAGCAACGCGTACAGTAGTGATTGTGTCCAAGGGCATATTCCTTCCAGATATCACACTCTTCGCAGATGCACTCCTTCTCCCACTTTATATTAGCGCTCGTTCCAATGAGTGGAAAACAATACCCTATATCAGCATCACCCTCTACGTATGTTGGACAGCCCTTACACTTACACTTACTTGAGACATATTCTTGTTTTTCCTTGTGCTGCTCAGCGGTCATATTATCAATGTCAAACTTATCTGTATTCTCGAAAAAACCCATAGTACACCTCCATAGAGTTAATAAGGGGACTCTCTTCAAATATTAGAAAGAGAGTGACAAGAAACATAATAGATAAAAGTAGTATATATATAGATTAGCAGAATATGAGGAGGTGTCAATACGTATATACAGATGAAAGAATTTATTTTTAAAATAAAAGAGGGAGGCCGCAAAGCCCCCCTCTCTCAATTGAATCACTACAAGCCAATGGGCTTATTAAGGATTCTTGTACTTACAACCAGGCCGCAGATAAACGGCGAAGTTAAGAACAACACATACGGCATAGAATGCTGCAAAACCGTAAAGCGCGTACTGCGGTGTTGTCGCTTTAATCTGCTCACCGATGACCTTGGGCATAATGAAAGCGCCGTAGGCCGCAACAGCCGATGTCCATCCAAGTACAGGTCCTGCCTGCTCCTCGTTGAAGACCATGGATATCGTCCTGAAGGTCGATCCATTGCCTATGCCCGAGAAGGTAAAGAGCAAGAGGAAGAGGATGAAGAATGGCATGAAGAAGTCCTGCGGTGTTGCTGATGCGTAAGCCTTGGCCATGAAGACAGAGACGGCAAGGGCACTGACAACCATGCCAATGGCGCATATCTGTGTTACAAGTGCGCCGCCGAGCTTATCAGCAATCTTACCACCAACAGGCCTAATGAGAGCGCCGATAAAGGGGCCAATCCAAGCGTATGTAAGGGCGCTTGGACCAAGTGGGTTAGGCGTGTTATGCGTCATAAGTCCCGTAGCAGGGTCAAGTAGGTGCTGGAAACCAAAGATGACCTTAATAGAGAGCGGGAATGAGGCGGCATAACCAATGAAGGATCCAAATGTCATAGTGTATATGACAGTCATAACCCATGTATGGCTGTTACCGAATATCTTGTACTGCCGTTTGAGGTTCTCCTTCAGCTCTCCTGGGGAGATATACCTCATTAAGAGAACAGTAGAGACGATTACGCCGATAACGACAAACCATTTGTTAACGCCAAAACCAAATGGCGGAGGCAGAAGAAGATAGAGACCTATGCCCGCTGTGACAAAACCAATGCACAGAAGGAAAACTATCTTGCCAAGGGAGCCAAAGGTTCCGCTTATGTGCGGGGATACAGCAGGTGTCCTGATGTTGTTAAAGCCAAACCATCCGGCTATTGCCAGCGGGATGAGCCAGAACATCCAGACGATACCGGCATGATGAATATATGTGGTGGAGCCTGCCGGGATCTTTCCGATAAGAGTTCCACTTGTGTTGATAAGGGTCATGCCGGAGCCGCTCAGCGGGCCAAGAAGCTTGAAGGTCATGACAAGAGGAATAAGTACCTGCATCGTCGTAACACCGAAGTTACCGAGACCGGCGTTAAGACCAAGTGACGTACCCTGAACCTTCTTCGGGAAGAAGAAGCTGATGTTACTCATGGAAGAAGCAAAGTTTCCGCCTCCAAAACCAGAGAGGAAGGCACAAATCTGAAAGTAGAACAGTGGCGTATCTTTGCTCTGGAGCAGTATAAATGCGAGTACGGATGGTATCATAAGCATCGCAGTTGTCCAGAACAGAGTGTTCTTACCGCCTGCTATCCTGATAAAGAACGTACTCGGAATTCTAAGTGTAGCACCTGTAAGACCGGCAATGGCCATCAGGGTGAAAAGGTGAGGCTTGGGTATAGGGAAACCCAGGTTCAGCATCTGAACCGCGATAATACCCCACATTAACCATGTGGCGAATCCTACGAGAAGGCTTGGAATGGAAATCCAAAGATTCCTCGTCGCAATTCTCTTACCAGTCGAGTTCCAAAAACCTTCGTCCTCGACTTTCCATTCAAAGATGTCTGACATACTCCGCTATCTCCTTTTTGTTATGTTGTTTTTTCACCCGTAAGAGGGCAAAAAAATTAGAGTGACGATTATATATATAAATAAAGTGCGTCATTCGACGCCTTTAAGCTCAACCAATTTGTCTTAATTATTACCAATGTCTCATTTTTTTTTACAACTTACGGATATTAGTCAAGCTATAAGAAGATGCTTATAACCGGTACTGGGGGTGGGCATCATGCCCACCCCCTGGCCGGTATACACTACTTGTACTGAACTACGTTTGTCGTTGATCCGCCCCTTCTGTACCACCTTACGACCTGATAAGGCCTGGTGAGGTACTTGTAGGGATTGATGGTTACAAAGTGAGCAAGCCTTGAGAAAGGTATAAAGGCTATGAATATCAAGGCGTTGAATATATGCACCTTGGTGTTCAGCGGCAGGCTCGCTACATAAGTGACATCAGGATTAAACCTGAAGAGACTCCACATCCACGGCACAGCAGATGCTGCGTACCAGTTAGAGCCCCACCTGAAGAATATGGAGTTTCCAAGACCGGTAATTACCTGGATAAGAAGTATAATAAGTATTATCACATCCCATGAGTTTGTAAGGGCCTTTACTCTCACGTTTGTAAGTCTTCTGTAGCACAGGGCAAGAAGACCAAAGAACGCGAGGAATCCGAGGGAGAGTCCTGTAAGCTCAAGGATATAGAGCCGTACGGGGACTGAGTTCCACCAGAGCAGACCGCTTGGGATTATGAGTCCGATGATATGGCCTAAGAGAATTAAGATAATTCCATAGTGCCACGGAAAGGAGCCGAAGAAGAGAACCTTGTTCTCAAGGAACTCCGATGACTGCGAACTCCAGCTGAACCTGTTGTAATTGAACCGCCAGAAGACACCTACAATGGCGATTGCAACGAGCACATAAGGCATTGTGCCGTAAAGAAACATATACATATCTATTTACCTCCTTTGACGTCTTTGTCAACAACACGGTGTATGGCGCTTATAAGATGACAATAAAGATTACCCTTGTTTCTCTCGAAGTTCTTATCAAGTTTCTCAAGGGCCATCACAAGAAAGCTTGACGTTACATCCTGCTTTAGTTCCTCATCCTCAAGGGTGCCAAGAAAAGCAAGAACAACTGGCAGGTGGTCAGGCAACTCTCCTTTTGCCACCTCATCATAGGGAAAGCCCTTCTCCCTGTACATAGCCTTGAGTGAAGCCAGATTATTAGACCTCTTGAATCCGTCGTAGAGAAAATGTCCAAGGTCAAGAGTATACTCCGAGGTTAACTCGAAGGTATAGGAGTATATCCCCTGCATATCATCAAGGGAGAGCTTATCCACTTCCGCGAGGAAGTTTTTCATCTCCTCCATTACCTCGGGCGGATACTGCGTGCACTGTGAGAGGGCCTCAATAGCCGCCTCAACGTTAGCCCGCGTCTCCTCGCCGGGGTAGTGAAGAATATCTGCAAAATACTCGTATAAACTCTTGACCTTAATGGACATAATCTTTACCAGGACCTCCCGAGAAGTTCTCTGTTGTGCTGCTTCTTACCGAAGCCCACTGTTCCTCTCTTCTCATAAACAGTCCTAGGATCAATTGAGGTCTGGGACTCGCGATGCGTCTCAGGGATAACAAACCTCTCCTCATATGTTGCGAGGCTGAGAAGTGTATATATCTCTTCGGCGTCCTCGACACTGAGTCCTACCTGTGCAAGGGCGTTCTTGGCTACATCAGCGCCAACATCACCTACTTTCTTCTGTCTCTGATAGATCCTTACCGCCATCTGCTTCTTGAGCGACTCGATTACAAGCTGCTCATTACCGGCGGCAAGAAGACTTGCGAGATACCTTACGGGAACCCTCATCTTATCGACATCATTGAAGAAGTCGGTAGCGATGGGGTCAAAGGTACCACCAGAGTCAGACTTCGCGTCATGGAGTATGGGCGAAAGCGGCGGCAGATAGAAGTTCATTGGAAGGGTACGGAACTCCGGATGGTTCGGGAGCGATATCCTCCACTTCTTGAACATCTTGTATGCC
>CAZEBZ010000029.1:9693-21623 GCA_964510775.1 uncultured Thermodesulfobacteriota bacterium | reverse complement strand
ACCTCCTTGCCGAGCAGGTCTCCATTAGAGACTTACAGACAATACTTGAGACACTCGCCGATTACGCCGTGGCTATAAAAGACACGGACCTTCTTACGGAGTACGTGAGGATGAAGCTCGCGAGGCAAATTTCAAGAAGCTTTCAGGAAGACGACGGAACTCTTCGTGCCGTGGTCATAGGGCATGAGGTAGAGGAGGTAATGGAAAAATCCCTTCGAGAGACGCCGCAGGGTCTTTATCTTACCATTGAGCCGGGCCTTGCCAGAGGCATCATGGATAAGATAGAGCAGGCACTGAAAGAAGTGACGGCCATGGGGTACAGGCCTGTAATTATAACATCAAAGGAGGTACGGAGATTTCTTCGAAGACTTACGGAGAGGTCTTTCCCATCCATTCCCGTACTCTCCCACGGCGAGCTGGCAAAGGACTTGAGAGTTGAATCATTAAAAATAGTGAGGCTTTAGTATGCAGATGAGAAGGTTTCGGGCCGCTTCCTCCAAGGAGGCCCTCACGATGGTGAAAAGAGAGCTTGGCAGCGAGGCCCTTATTGTGGAGACGAGGAGGCTTGATGATGGAAACTGCGAGGTTGTAGCTGTTGTTGATAATGACATACCTGAGGCAAGAGTGCTGAGCGCCCCAGCTGATGTTGTTGTGGGGCGTATTGAGGAGGAGATGAGAGAGATTAAGGATCTTCTTCTCTCAATCTCACTTAAGAGCGGTGCCGAGGGCGAGGCCGTTACGCTTCTGAAGAGGCAGATGCTCGCTAACGGCCTTGAGAGCTCTCTTATTCTTAGTCTTCTTTCCGAGGCGAGTAAAAAACAGGGTAAGGAGAGGAGCAAGGGTAATTCGGCGCTGGAGATGGCCCGCATAAGAGAAGTAGTGAGCAGGGAGATTGGCAAGAGGATACGTGTAAAAGACCCTGTCGCAGACTCAAGGGTAATCTCATTTATCGGCCCCACAGGGGCGGGAAAGACTACGACTATAGCAAAGCTCGCGGCAATCGCCGTTATGAAGCGAAAAAAGAAGGTGGCCCTTCTTACTATGGATACGCTCAGGATAGGCGCGCCTGAGCAGTTAAAGACCTATGGGAAGATTATTGGTGTGCCCGTAGGCATTGCATCGACAACGAGTGAGCTTGCGGCATTTATAAAGATGCACAGTGACGCGAGCTTAATACTTATTGATACACCGGGAGCAAATGTGAGAAAGAGGGATTATTTAAGAGAGCTGAGGGATATGGCGGCCATTACAGGGGAGTTGAAATTCAATCTCGTATTAAGTGTGCGAGACAGGGACGAGAACCTTAATGAGAGCGTTAAGGGGCTCTCCTCTATTCCAGTAGACGCTATTACTTTTACAAAACTTGACGAGTCGCGCTCTTTTGGACAGATGCTTGCAGTATCCACTATGGCAGGGCGTCCCATT
Organism: uncultured Thermodesulfobacteriota bacterium; assembly: GCA_964510775.1. GTDB lineage: Bacteria > Desulfobacterota > GWC2-55-46 > GWC2-55-46 > JADFVP01 > JAJRZX01. The sequence continues at coordinate 20,198 of CAZEBZ010000029.1, read as the reverse complement.
AGTTATCTCGGAACGGGTCAGAAGGTGCCGGGAGACCTTCTGGCGGCTACGAAGAAGGAAGTCTTAAGGTACCTTATGCCTGCGTAGTATTAGTCTTTACAGAGAGTTATGAGGAATAGATTTGATGAGAAAGTGAAGAGGTTACCTATAAACTACGGCAGGTGAGTGAAGCCTAACGCCTGCGCCGAAAGGGGTTGTGTAATGAGCGATAATTTAGTGAATGAAGAGAAAAAAACCTCTTCAAAAGAGAGTGCTACAGAGAAGGGCACAGGTAAAAAATCTATGGTAAGGGTTATCTCCGTAACAAGCGGAAAGGGAGGCGTTGGTAAGACAAACTGCGTTGTTAATCTCGCCATTTCCTTTGCTCGAAAGGGTAAGAGAGTGCTTGTCTTTGACGCGGACCTTGGTCTTTGCAACCTTGATGTAATGCTGGGCCTCTCGCCTAAATACAATATCAACCATGTGCTTCGAGGTGAGAAGAAGATAGAGGATATTATTGTAAAGGGGCCTGAGGGCATTATGGTTATACCTGCGGCCTCGGGCATACAGGAGCTGACGAATCTTAGCGCCGAGAATAGATTGGCCCTGACCTCAAGCATGGAGACGCTTGATAAGGACGTGGATATTATGATTATTGATACGGGCGCCGGTATCTCGAATAACGTGATGTTTTTTAACATGGCGGCAGGGGAGATAATAGTTGTTGTTACGCCTGAGCCAACTTCTCTTACAGACGCCTACGCCCTTATGAAAGTGCTTATGAAGAAACACGGCGAGAAGAGTTTTAAGCTCCTTGTCAATACAGCTCAGGGTGACAAGGAGGGTAAGAATATTTACAGCATTATTAGTCTTGTGGCGAGTAGGTTCTTAAATGTCTCACTTGAGTATCTGGGCTGCGTTGTGAGAGACGAGAAGGTCTCAAAAGCAGTAATAAACCAGAGGGCAGTGATGGAGATGTTTCCCGAGACCGCGGCGAGCAAATGCATCAGGGGCATCTCCGATAAGCTCCTGAGTATGCCCGTTGAGACAACCCCCAAAGGGGGGATGCAGCTATTCTGGAAAAACATGCTAAACATGCAGGTTGACGCCTTATGAAGGAACAACTCAATAAAAGTAGAGCCCCTTTACGGGGGCGGCTGAGGTCAGGCAAGATGAAAAAAACGGGTAAAAAAAAGAGTGTGCCTCTTATGAAAGATTCAGAGAGAGAGAGTCTCTTGCTCGAAAATATCCGTCTTGTGAAGATAATCGCTCATCATGTGGCCGTTCATCTGCCGCCCCATATAGATGTAAACGACCTTATGAGCGCAGGCACTATAGGGCTTCTGGAGTCTATTGATAAGTTTGATGCCTCAAGAGGTATAAAGTTTAAGACATACGCGTCGATAAGGATACGAGGGGCCATTATGGATGAGCTTCGGGGCATGGACTGGATGACACGCTCCATGCGTGAAAAATCCAATATGCTCAAGAAGGCCTACGGCGAGATTGAGAGAAAGACGGGGGGGCCGGCGAGCGAGAATGATGTAGCTGATTTTCTCGACTTGTCTGTAGAGGCCCTGCGGAAACTACTTAGTAAGGTAAGCGCCTACAGCCTCATTCATATCGAGGATCTTGCCCCTGATAGTGATGGCAAGATGGACATACTCGAGTGTATTGAAGATCCCAAGGGTGCCGACCCCATGGCCTTTGCAAGATTCAGCGAGCTTCAAAACACACTCGCCTCTCTTATAGACGGTCTGCCTGAGAAGGAGAAGCTCATAGTATCGCTTTATTATTTTAATGAATTGACATTGAAGGAGATAGGACGTGTTATGGGAATTACCGAGTCAAGGGTCTGTCAGCTGCACAGTCAGGCCATGCACAGGCTGAAATCGAGAATGGTGCGGTCTGTTCACGACGATATAGAGTTGATATAAAATGTGCCTCTAAAAAGAGGCGGCACAATGGCGGGAGGGCGATAGTAAATGGCTAATACAGAGCGGTTATTAGAGGCGCTGAGGGACGAAGAGCCCTCAACGCGCAGAATGGCCTGTGAGGAGATATGCGGGCAGAGCGATGCAGGGGCTTTTGTGGCCTCTCTTGCAAAGGCCCTCTGTGACGCAGACCACGGCGTCTCCGAGGCGGCAATGAACGCCCTTGTTCATATAGGCGGCTCTGAGGTGGCGGCATCAGTTGCGCCGCTGCTGAAAAATAGCGAGGCAAGGTTTAGAAACAGGGCCATTGAGATATTAATAAGCGCAGGCAGCGCCTCTACGCCTATCGTATCAGAGATGCTCGAAGACGCAGATGACGATGTCGTAAAGTTCGCCGTTGATATCCTCGCAGGTACAGGTGACGCGACAACATCAGAGCGTGTAGCAAAGCTGATACACCATCCTAACGCCAATGTGCGCGGCGCAGTCGCCCTGTACATGGGAATGGCGCAGCCCTTTGGAGCTACGCAGTATATTATGGAGGCCATTGGAGATAATGTGCAGTGGGTAAGGTTCTCAGCTGTTGAGGCCCTGGGGCTCCTTGGAGACATCAGGCACCTTGAGCCCCTCCTTGAGATAGTAAGAGAAGAGAGGGGGGCCGTGAGAGACGCCGCTGTTGACGCCTTGGCGAGGATGGCTACGACGGCTAATTCTTATGAAATACTCATGACCATGAGAGATTCCATGAAGGGTGATGACTCTATTCCCGCCTCGGCCATCGTGGACATACTTGAGAAAGCGGCCCATGCCTCATGGAAAGTGAATAAGTTCGATACCTTAAAAGAGATGCTCTTCAGGATACTTGATAAATCCGCAGAAGAGAGTGACATAGAGAAGAGAAAGACAGCGCTTCGTGGTTTTGTCCTCTTAAAAGATAATAGGGGCATAAAGCGGGTGCTGGAGTTTATGGACTCATTTGACGAGCTTGATGAGGATACAGAGGAGTATGCGATAAATACCCTTGTTGAGTTATGCTCCGGCAGTGAGCTGCCCGGTGATGTTTTAGATAGGATTAAAGAGGGCGGCAAGAATACTATACCCATTATAAGGCTTGCTGGAAGGTTGCGAGCAGTAGAGGCTTTGCCCCTTCTCTCCGATTATCTTGAGGTATGCGAGCGAAATGAGGCGCGTGCCATTCTCTTTGCAGTTGAGGACATAGGCGTAGCAGACTCAGAGGACTTGCTCTATAAGGCCATATACTCATCTGACGGTCATGTAAGAAAAATTGCCGCAAGGACTCTTGCGAGAGTAGCCGGAGATAAGGCGGTGGATAACCTCTTTGCCATGATTATTAAGGAGAGGTACAGGGATGTCATTGAGGAGGTAACTGATGCCCTTGCGGGCATTGGTTCTGAGAAGGTAAGGCAAGGTTTTATAACTCTCCTTCGCAGCAAGCGTGAGGATCTGCGTGAGATGGGCTGCAGGGGGCTTGGCGGGCTGGGTGGTGAGAGTTCTGTTGAGGCGCTAAAGGGTGTGCTTGAGGATAAGGCCCCTGAGGTGAGAAAATGCGCCTATGTCTCACTCGCCATGCTTGGTGTGCCCTCTGCAATGGAGTCTGTTATAGAGGGCCTTGCCCTCGGTGATGAGGCCATAAGTATAGCTATCATGGATTCACTTAATGCCGTGAAGACAGATGAGCTTCAAGAGGCGCTTCGAGAAAAGCTTGAAGATAAGAGCCTCTGGGTGAGGTATCACGCCGTAACTCTCCTTGGAGAGATGCTCGATAGAGGAGCAGAGGATATGCTTATGGAAATGCTTCGTAATGATGAGCCTCCGGTGAGGGCCGCGGCAGCAGGAGCGCTTGCAAGGATGGTCTCAGAGAGGGCCCTTCCAATACTTAAGTCAATGTATGATGATGCTGACGCATCTATGCGTTGCGCAATAGTAAGAGCTATTGAGGAGATAGAATGTTAGTCGCAAGAGCCAAGACACGTCCGACCGTATCTGTAGAGACATTCGCTCTATTTAGAGACCTGCTGTACAAGAGGTGCGGTATGTCCTTGTCTGAGAGCAAGCGTTATCTTATTGAGACAAGACTATCGGGTAGACTTGAGGCCATGAAGCTCAAGAGCTTCGAGGACTATTATTATTATCTTATATACGACAAGAATAAAGAGATTGAGATGAACAACCTTATCGGCTGCATGGTGACTAATGAGACGAGTTTTTATAGAGACCGGCCGCAGCTCGATGGTTTTATTAACGGCGTAATCCCCGACGTTGTTAAGAGGCGAGAGAAGGACATTATAAAAGAGCTTCGCGTCTGGAGCTCGGCATCTTCTACAGGAGAGGAGCCTTATACACTGGCCATGATGATGATGGAGAAGGGGTTTCATCTTAAGGGCTGGCGTATCAGCGTAATAGGGTCTGATATCAGCGACGGCGTACTGCGCTCGGCAAAGAAAGGTGTTTATGAGAGTTATTCTTTACGAAACGTACCTGAAGACCTTAAGAAGAAGTATTTTTTCAAGTCAGGCGAGAACTACGCCGTAGTAAAACGCCTTAAAGACATGGTGAGTTTTAAGAAGATAAACATGATGGACAAAAAGGCCATGGGCGGTATTAAGGCCGCTGACGTAGTATTTTGCAGAAATGTTCTTATTTATTTTGATGATAATTCGAGAAAGACCGTCTTGACGAGTTTATACGATAGTCTTCGTCCAGGCGGTTATTTATTCCTTGGTTTCTCAGAGTCCCTGCATAATCTTACGAGGCTATTTACTCCCGTAAGGATGGGACAGACGCTTGTATACAAAAAGACTTAAGGGGAGGGTTATATGGAACAGATACTCGTAGTTGATGATTGCAGCGTTACAAGAAAGCTGCTCTCATTTATGATTAAGGGCAAGGGGTACAGGATTCTTACGGCCGGCAACGGTGTTGAGGGCCTTGAGAAACTTGCCTCCTCAGATGTTGATCTTATACTGACGGATATGAATATGCCTCTTATGGATGGCCTTGAGTTTGCAAGAAACATCAGTGATATTGAGAGCTACAGGCACATTCCCATAATAATGCTTACTACAGAGGCCGGCGAAGAGGACAGGCGCCTCGGTGCGGAGGCGGGGATTAACACATATCTTGTAAAACCCGTCGAGGCCGCGGAGCTTATTGAGGAGATTGAGAAACTTATTCACTGAACTCAACAGCGGACGCAGGAACGTCTCTGGCCGCTGTTATTACGATGCGCATCCCGTTAGTAGCGGGAATATAAAGACTCTTCTTTGAGGATTTTTACGACTCGGCAGTACTTGGCTCTGAAGAGAATAAACAAAAGGAGACTGGCTATGGCAGACGCGAATATGAAGATACTTGTAGTTGATGATTTCGCTACCATGAGGAAGATAATAAAGAATCTACTAAAGGAGCTTGGGTACTCTAATGTAGAGGAGGCCGAGGACGGCGCCAGGGCGCTGGAAAAGCTCAAGGAAGGGGGCTTCAACTTTGTCATTACAGACTGGAATATGCCCAACATGCCCGGCATTGAGCTCTTGAAATCCCTCAGGCAGACTGAGGGGATTAAGGATACGCCCGTGCTTATGGTTACGGCCGAGGCGGAGAAGGAAAAGGTCGTTGCCGCCGTACAGGCAAAGGTCAATAACTACGTTGTCAAGCCATTTACGGCGGCGGTGCTAAAAGAGAAGATTGACGCGATATTTGATAAGCTCGGTTAGAGTCTGTGCCGTCTTCGCGCGGCAAAAGGAGATGGTATGAGTGATTCTTCCAATGAGATGGATGAGATTATTGATGAGTTTGTAGTGGAGTCTGAGGAATCCCTTGAGAACCTCGACCAGATGTTCGTAGCGCTGGAGAAGGATCCAAAGAATACTGAACTCTTGAATGAAATTTTCAGATGCGCCCATACGATTAAGGGGGCTGCGGGTTTTCTGGGTTTCACCAAACTTGTTGATATAGCCCATGTCACAGAAGACGTCCTGAATAAACTCAGAAAAGGCGACCTTGTAGTTACAGAGGAGATAATGGACGCTGTACTGCAGGCCATGGATATCATCAAGGAGATGCTCTCTAATATTAAGTCAGACCGTACAGAGGGAATCTCCCCTTCTATTGAGTTTATAAAGGAGATCTCCGAGGGTAAGAGATGCGCGCCCCCCATAGAGGCAGAGGCGAAGGTTGAAGCAGAAGAGGCAGAAGCAAAAGAGGCAGAAGCAGCGGTTGAAGAAGCAAAAGTTGAGGATACAAAAGTTGATGACGTAGAAGAAGCAAGAGTTGAAGAGGCTAAAGATGTGGTGAAAGAGGGCGCAACACCTCAAGTAGTTAAAGACAAGGTAGTGGAAAAAAAAGAGGCGCCTGTCTTTCATAAGGAGAAAGAGCATAACATCAGGGTAGATATAATAAAGCTTGACCAGGTACTTAACCTTGTGGGCGAGCTTGTCTTATCGCGTAACAGGCTCATGCGTCTCGGTTCTCAGTTAGGTGAGAGCAGGATTGACGAGGATATAGTCGCTAATACTGATGAGGCCATAGCGCAGCTTGACCTTGTTACATCTGACCTGCAGCTTGCCGTAATGAAGATGCGGATGCAGCCTATTGCCAAGGTCTTTAATAAGTTCCCCCGTATGGTAAGAGACCTTGCAAGAGCCGGCGGTAAGGAGATTGAACTGCAGGTCTCTGGTGAGGATACGGAGCTTGATAAGACTGTAATCGAAGAGATAGGCGACCCCTTGATACACCTTATCAGAAACTCAGTTGATCACGGCGTAGAGTCTCCCGCCGATAGGGAGGCCGCGGGAAAGCCGGCCTGCGGTGTTATATCACTCTCTGCTACTCAGGAAGGTCAGAATATCGTCGTATGCGTTGCTGATGACGGTAAGGGCATGGATCCTGATGTTATAAAGGCCTCTGCCGTTGGAAAGGGTGTCATTAGTGCAGATGAGGCCGCCAGGCTCTCGCCAAAGGACGCTCTGGATCTTATCTTCAAGCCCGGGTTCTCTACTGTTAAGAAGGTAAGCGACATCTCCGGGCGAGGTGTTGGTATGGACGTGGTAAAGACGGGCATTACTAATATTAACGGCCTTATCAATATAGAGTCTGAGGTGGGAGCGGGGACAAAGATAATATTTCGACTTCCTCTGACGCTGGCTATTATACAGATACTCATCGTAAAGGCAGGCAGCGAAATCTACGGTATACCACTTGCCAATGTTATTGAGAACATAAGACTGCGGCCAAGTGATGTGAAGACTATTGAGGGGCGCTCTGTGGTGCGTATACGTGAGAGGGTGCTGCCTGTAGAGAGGCTTGAGTCTATTGTAAGGCCGGGGTCTGTTGGCATAAGGCGCGAGATGGAGAAGATTTATATAGTAGTTATAGGGGTAGGCGAGAAACAATTCGGTCTTCTTGTTGATGAGCTTTATGGTCAGGAGGAGATTGTAATGAAGTCTATGGGTGAGTATATGAAAGGCACTGAGGGAGTAGCAGGAGCGAGCATTACAGGCGACGGCAAGGTTGTGCTTATTCTGGACGTGGCCTCTGTGCTTACGGTTCGAGGGTTGGCTATGGCATCGTAATCTTAGACCTCGTAAAATTATAAAACTCTAATGAAACAGAGGGAGAGATTAAGTCATGGCAAAGATAAGACTTTTAATAGTTGATGATTCTTCTTTTATGCGCAGCGTAATAAAGAGGATGATTAAGACTTATAGTGATATTGAGGTTATAGGCACGGCAAATGATGGTGTTGAGGGTGTTGAGAAGGCCGTAGAGCTTCGTCCTGATGTTGTGACTATGGATATTGAGATGCCGCGTATGAACGGTATTGAGGCAACTACGGAGATAATGCGCGTGGCCCCTGTGCCTATTATCATGGTGAGCTCAATTAGTCTTGACGGGGCCAAGGCCACGCTTGACGCCCTTGATGCAGGCGCCGTTGATTATATTTCCAAGAACATCAGTAACTCCGCCCTTGATGTAATGCAGATAGAGAAGAACCTTGTTGAGAAGATAAGAACATTTGCTAACTCAAGGGTGAGGGAAAAGATAAGACCGCGGTCTTCGTCTCCCGTAAGGGCCGCCTCGGCACGGCCCGCTCCTCGCGCGGCACGGCCAAAGAGTTTTACTACACAGGCCATAAGGACTGTTGTAATAGGCGCCTCTACAGGGGGGCCAAAGGCAGTGCAGGAAGTTCTATCAGGGCTTCCAAAGGGGCTTAAGGTCTCTTTTCTTGTCGTAGTTCACATGCCGGGGCAATTTACAAAGGCCTTTGCTCAGAGGCTAAACGGGTTGTGCAGTATGCCTGTCTCCGAGGCAAGCAGCGGTGAGGAGGTTAAGGTTGGCCACGTCCTTGTATGCCCCGGCGGGGTGCAGACGCGCTACGTTAGAAAAGGCGCCGCTGAAGTGCGCATTAATATTAATCAGGAGCCAGCAGAGTCCCTCTACAAGCCCTCTGTTGATATAGCCATAACGTCAGTCGCCTCTTGCTTTAACGGCCGTACCCTGGGAGTTATTCTTACGGGTATGGGGTATGACGGCAGGATTGGTATGCGCGAGGTGAAGCGTAATGGCGGCAAGACCCTTGTGCAGAGCGAGGAGACATGTACAGTCTACGGTATGCCCAGGGCTGTTATTGATGATGGTCTGGCGGATAAGGTCGTAGGTCTTGATATGATATCGGCTGAGATTGTTAATATGATATGATAGGGATGCGCCGGCCGTAAAAAAGGAGAGTCTCACTCTCATGGATATTCTCACTATAGCCGGCATATTAGTTGGGCTATCTGCCTTGATAGGCGGTCAGATTCTTGACGGCGGCTCCATGCACTCTGTCTTACAGCCAACTGCCGCCATTATAGTCTTTGGAGGCACCATAGGCGCCGTATTAATTTCAAGCCCTTTTAGCACATTTCTTCAGGCCATAAAGGATCTTAGGAAGGCCTTTGCCGGCGAGGCGCTGCGGCCCACGTGGGTTATAGGAAATATTGTCGAGTTCGCCGTTAACTCCAAGACTAACGGCCTGCTGGCCCTGGAGTCAGAGCTTAAGAATATAAAAATTCCCTTCTTAAAAAAAGGGCTTCAGCTTGTTATCGACGGGGCCGAACCGGAACGTATTAGAGAGATACTTGAGATAGAGCTGCAGTACTCTGAGGAATACAGCGAGGCCTCGGCAGGTATCTACGAGAGCGCCGGGGGGTATGCCCCTACAATCGGCATACTTGGCGCCGTATTAGGGCTTATTCATGTAATGGAGAACCTCGCAGAGCCTGATATGCTCGGCGCAGGTATTGCTGTTGCCTTCGTGGCCACAGTATATGGCGTGGGCTCGGCAAATCTATTCTGGCTCCCAATAGCGGAGAAGCTGAAAAAAAGGGTGCGTGAGGAATCCATTATAAAAGAGCTTATAATCGAGGGGTTAATCGGCCTCTCCAATGGTGAGAACCCAAGAAGCCTCAAGGAAAAGCTTCAGGGTTTCCTTAAAAAACCTGATAATATTACCTCAGTGATGAGTCCGTTTTGAGATTGCGAAAAAAAAGAAGAAAGGCATCAGCAGGTAATCACGAGAGGTGGCTCGTGTCTTACGCTGATTTCATTACACTTCTCTTTGCCTTTTTTACGAGCCTCTATGCAATCTCCACAGTAAATGAGACGAAGTTCGTTCGTCTCAGCGGCGCCCTCTCTTCTGCTTTTAAGCAATCCGCCTCTTATCATGATACTCCCTTTTTTATTGATAGCGGCGCGGATCCCTCTATATCACTTGATTTTCAGAGAAGATTCTCCGGCAGGTACCGCAGCCTTTTGGAGTCAATGAAGGGACTTTCCTCGGAGTACGGCATTAAAGTTGTCTCTGCAAAGGAGGGCATAACCATCAGGGTGCCGGGAGGCACATTATTTAAACCAGGCAGCTCGGAGCTTAATGGCGGGGCTGTACGTGTACTCAGTAACGTGGCCCTTACGCTAAAAGGACTTCACCGCAGTATAAGAATAGAGGGTCATACAGATAACGTCCCTACGTTGACAAAGGCCTACGCCACTAACTGGGACCTATCGAGCGCGAGGGCGTTAAGAGTGCTTAAGTTTTTTGTAAAGCGTTATGATTTTGATCCTACGCTCATATCGGCTACCGGTTACGGCGAGTTTCACCCACTCTCTTCAAATGACACCCTCGCGGGCAGGCGCCTTAACAGGCGAGTGGATATAGTCCTGGCACGGTAGTGTGGGAGGTGTGGGGAGGATTAATATTTTGTTGTCGATGGCTTTGGGAGAGTGCAGGGGGCAGTTGGGGAGGCCCTTTGCCTGTGTTTTTTATACGCCTGCTGCTTTGTCCGCCTCGTTGTTTTCTTTCTCCTAATTTCTTTATTTAAAGAATGTTGTGTTGGAAGCGGTGCGTTTTGATAAAGAACTTAAGCTAATTCCCCTGTTGGTTTTCTTTGTCCTACTTTCTTTTTTCTAAAAGAAAGTTTTTTATCTGACAAATTATAGATATAGGTTTTTCGTAGCCACTGTGTTTTATATACGCCTGTTGCTTTGTCCGCCTCGTTGTTTTCTTTCTCCTAATTTCTTTATTTAAAGAATGTT
>CAZEBZ010000029.1:0-9593 GCA_964510775.1 uncultured Thermodesulfobacteriota bacterium | reverse complement strand
GTGTTGGAAGCGGTGCGTTTTGATAAAGAACTTAAGCTAATTCCCCCTTTGGTTTTCTTTGTCTTACTTTCTTTTTTCTAAAAGAAAGTAAGGGGCTTATGCGCTTTCCTGCGCCCTTAGCTCCTCGACACGTTCCTTTACCTCTTCGAGTATGTCAAAGATCTTATTCTCCATACCAATTGATTTCAGTACCCAGGCGTGATTTTCTGAGACCTCACAGTCGCTGTCAAGGCCGTTGCCAGTGTCTGATACTATAAAGTCGGCGAGATATACGACATGGGGCAGATACTCCAGCTCCGGGTTTTCTTTGTCTATGGGGCATTCTGAGGGGGTGTGGTGGTATGTTATTGACTTTACGCAGCCCTCTGGCAGGTTAATCCTCTCGCCGAGCCATCCGCCCACCTCGGGGTGAGCCGCTCCAAAGACTTGTTCTTCTCGCAGCAGTAGTCCCTCGCGCACGTCTCCTGATACCTTCAGGTACTCCTCACCGTATATCTGAAACATGACTACTCTTCCTATATCGTGGAGCAGTCCGGTAATAAAGGCCGAGTCGCTATCCACTGCCATGCTCTCCTTTGCAATTAGCCCCGAGGCTACGCCCACTATGAAGGAGTGGTTCCACAGTGTGTTAATGGCGCGCATATTCTCACCTGATAATCCGGAAAATATTGAGGTGGAGACGGCGAGGGTCTTTACCATGTTAAAACCCAGGACGAGGATGGCCTGGCTGACGCTGCTTATCTTTCTTGGAAACCAGAAGTAGGCCCCATTTGCCATAGTGAGGACCTTGGCTACTATAACGGGGTCGTGTTCAATGACTGTCTTCAAGTCATTTACCGATGCGTTCTCATCCTCGGCAACGGCCATGACCTTTCTGAAGATATCAGGTGTTGTGGCGCCCTGCATAACCGAGTCTATCTTCTTTTTTAGTTCGGCTTTTTTATCATTACTCATCTCTTCACCGCCTTATGTAACCTTCTATATTAATACCGCTCTTACAATTTTAATTCTCACCTATAAGATCTTCTATTGATGGTGTTCTCGCGGCGCACTTGTACGTCTCGTAGAATGAGCTGCCTTTAAGGACAGTAAATTCTTCTCTCTATATATATAACGGCAAAAGTGCCCTTGAAGTTAAGGGTGAGGGGAAAAATATGGATATTATCTCAAGGTGGATAAGAAGGCATCTATTACATCAGGGTCAAACTGCGTGCCTCTGCATCTCTTTAGTTCCGCGACTACATCATCAATGGATTTACCTTTTCTGTATGGCCTGTCCGCGCTCATGGCGTCGATGGTATCGGCGACGGAGAGTATACGGGCGAAGGGGTGAATATCTTTACCGCGAATACCCTCGTTGGGGTAACCCTGGCCGTTATACCATACGTGGTGGTAACGTACGCCGGGGATAATATCCTTAAGCTGCTTCAAGGGCGATAGGATCTCTGCGCCCTTTACGGGGTGTTTTTTTATCTGTTCATACTCTGTGTTCGTAAGCCTGCCGGCCTTATCGAGTATACCCTCGTAGGTGGCTATCTTTCCAATGTCGTGTAATAGCCCCGCAAGCTCAAGGTCTCTTAATGTCTCTTTTTTGAACTCCATTCTTCTGCCAATTCGCATGGCAATCTCTGTTACACGCTCGGAGTGGCCTCGAGTCCAGGGGCTCTTTGCGTCTATGGTCTTTGAGAGGGTTCGTACGGTGCCGAGAAATAAACCCTCAAGGTCGCTTATAAGGCGTGTATTCTCAAGGGCTACGCCGATGTGAGATGAGAACTGCTCAAGTGTGGATAGATCCTCTGAGGTGAAGGCCGAGAGACGTCTTGAGGAGATATTGAGCATTCCCTTAATCTCGTCTTTTACGGTAAGGGGTATTATGATGATGGAGCTAAGGCCTTGAGTTATGAATTCTTTCTCAATGGCTGATGGGTTTTTTATCTCTCCCGTATCACCTGTGCTAAAGGGCATTGCGTCTCTCATAACACGTGAGAATACAGTCTTTTCCGGATCAAATGAAAATCCGTTTCTTGCAAGCGTCGTTCCGTGTCCGGCGGTATATACAAGGCGCTCGTCTTTGACACTCCATACGTCGGCGCCGTCGCATTGCACAAGACGGGAGATCATCTTTGCCGCTGTCTCCAGTATCTCCTCTGTGCCCGGAGCCGAGAGTATGGATCTGTCTATCTCGTTTAACATCCTGATGGTCATTATCTTTCGAGATAGATCCATGGTCTTGGAGATGGACTCTTTGTAGAGGCGGGCCTCATCAATGGCTACGGATACCTGGCTGGCAAGTCCGCTCATGAGGCGCAGTTCCTGCTTGTCAATCTCGTGCGCTACGCCTCCAACGCAGTTGTAGACAGCTATTATAAGGCCCAGATATGTCTCTCTGTAGGTGATGGGAATAAGTGCTATAGCGGCGTTGTCTCCAAAGCACTGCACGAACTTGTTGCCATTAAAGACACTGTGCATTTCAGCGGCATTAGATGTTGATATTATACGTGTCTTTCCTGTCTCAAGGGCCTTTATGATGGCATGGTTCTTACCGTCTATGGGTTCATTCTTGAATATAGGTATATGTCTGCTCTCAATGCCCACTCCATGAGATGGAAAAAAAGACCTCGTCTCATCGTCGCCGAGGTATGAGGCCGCCATATCGGCTGAGAGTATGTCTTTTACACATGAGACAATTTCTTTAAGGAGCAGGTCAAGGTTTGTGGTCTTTGCCGTGGCCTCGGCTATTCTGAGGAGCTGGCTGTTAACCTCCATCTCCCGCTCTATACGTGAGAGGTTTAGTTTTTCTTCTGTTATGTCTTCCATGAGGTGGAGTGAGTATGTGAACTTGCCCTCTTTCTCTCTAAGAGGTATGTACCTTATCCTGTAAGTACTATCATTGTGCAGGGTTATTTCTTCTTTTTCCATCCTGCAGTAGTTTTTTTTCTCATTTTCGCATATAGAGAGAGGGCCTTGTATTATTGGATAGACCTCGTAGTAGGGCCTTCCCATAATGTCCTGAAAGGGCAGGCCCGCGAGCTTCTGATAGGCCATATTGCATTTGATAATATTGAATCCGTTGTCATGGATAAAGATAGGATCAGGTATGCTGTCAAAGGTCTCTTCCCACTCTTTTTTGCTTATCCTTACCGTGTCTAATAAGTCCTCTACAGCTTTTTTTGAAAACTCCAGTTCTTTAAGCGAGTCCTCGAGCTTTGCCGTACGTTCCTTTACCATTGACTCAAGCTCAACGGTATAATTCTCGCGTATCTTCTCCAGGGCCACATGCTCCGTAACATCTCGTATAAAGCACAGCTCCAGCTCCCCCTCCTCTATCTCCACACGTGAGGCCGAGATAACTACAGGGACTTTAAGACCGTCTTTTCTTACTATTCTCGTGTTGTGACACTCACCGCGGCTCTTTGATGTAGTCAGTGTAAGTATACCGGCGCACCCTGATTTACTACAGATTGGATGTATGGTATCAACGGGTAGGCCTGCGAGTTCATCAACTGAGTACCCCGTAAGAGCGCTTGCCGCTTTGTTTGCTTCTATTATGCGTTTTCCTTTTGTGTCAAGAAGAAGTACGGCGTCAGGTGCCGTCTGTATAAGGCGTCTGTAGCGCTCAGCAGAGCGTTGGAGCCGCTTTTGTGTCTCTTCTACTGTAGCCCTCATGGAATTAAAGGCCTTTGCCAGCCCCTCAAGGTCGTAACCTGCCCTTACCTTAAGAAGATTGACATCATGGCCCGAGGCAATCTCATCTATCATTACCTTTATACCCTTCATAGAGGCCGTGAGACGGCGTGAGAGAAGACAGCTTATGTACAGACCTATAATCACGAGCAGGATGGCCGCTACTGTCATGACTTGCCAGGACTTACTCCAGGCCCCGCGAAGTTCTTTTGAGTTGGCGGCGAGTTCTTTTAATTCAATTTCTCGCCAATTATTCAGGGCTGTCTTTAGCGATGGCTCCCATTTTTTTTCAAGCTCCACCATCATTGCAAGGCTCTGATTATTTCCGCGAGGTCTCTTAACGGCAAAAATCTTCTCCGAGATCTCTCTTATCTTTAACCAATTAAGTGAGATTAGACCTAAAAAACGCTCCTCAGCGTCTTTTAGTTCCTTGTCAGTCTCTCTGCCGCCGGAGTAGTGAGACTTTGCCATCTTAATAATGAGAGTGTCTATCTCAGCAGAGATGTTAGTGAAATCACTACGGTAGTGAGCATCGTTGGTTAGTATGTATTTATTTGCAGGAATAAGGGAGGTATCTGCGAGGGATATTAGCTTTGTGACTGCCCCCATTTCAGCGCGTATGGTCTCAGTCCTTGCAATACTCTTGTAGAGGAGGCTCTGGTTGAATATGGCAACAACTGCGGCCACGGTCATGAAGGTTATTATAATGGTGCAAAAGGCCATAAATATTTTTCTGCGAATATTCAAACTAAATTATCCTTTCTTATGTAGGGCTGTAAAACCCGGTAGACTCAACGTAGCCTTTAATACGCCGCGTCTTTATTCTCCACATACCTGCTGCATGTCATCGCTGTATAACGTCTATTGTTTCGACGCTATGAGGGCTAAACTTTAATGCCCGTGCCTCTTAAGTTGCCAGCGTGGTTTTTTTTTGCACCTCTATTAAAGTTTCTGCGGCGATTGCCGAATAGAATACATCCGCGTGTACTGCGTGAGTATGTGCGTTTATATTATCTAAAGAACAGAGATGGAAGGAGGATAGTAATGGCCATTAATGGAGAGGGCGATACCAGTGATGTACTGCAGCTCGTTACCTTCAGACTTGGAAACGAGGAGTTTTCCGTAGATATACTAAAGGTGCAGGAGATTATTCGCGACATGGAGCTGACACGTGTCCCAAGGGCCCCGGATTTTGTGGAAGGAGTTATAAATCTGCGTGGAAAGGTAATACCGGTAATCGATCTTAGAAAGAGATTCGGTTTTGAGGCAGAGGAAAAGACCTCTGAGACACGCATAATAGTCATAGACGTGAATGAGAGAACAGTAGGGCTTCGTGTAGACGGAGTCTCGGAGGTACTGAGACTTCCCGCCGATACTGTAGAGCCGGCGCCTTCTCTTGTGACAGGGTCGGGTTCTGATTATATAAGCGGTGTCGGCAAGGTAGACGACCGCCTTATTATACTCCTTGATGTGGGCAAGCTCTTATCAGAGAGCGAGCGTGACGCACTTGGAGATGCCCTTAGCGGAGCGGCCGCGTAATCAGCCCCTCACAAAGGGGTTTACTTTAATAATGGCTTAGTACAGGGAGGTAATTATGAATTTCAGTTCCTTAAAAGCAAGATTTTCCATTAGTTTTCTTGTTCTTCTGGTATTTTTTCTCGTGCAGCTGCCAATTGTATATTTTTTGGTTACGAGCTTGGGAGGAGATCTAAAGACAGTTGACATAGCAGGAGGCCTCAGAAAGAGGGTTGTGGAAATGAGTTATGTGTTTACGCGTCATATCCTTACTGATGACGAGTCCCTTGAGGCCGTATTTCAGGGTAAAAAGAAAGATTTTGAGACAGTACTTGCAGGGCTGAAAGATGGTTCTTCTGATATAGCGCCTATCGTAGATGCCGAGCAGGTTGATCAGCTCAAGGCTGTTGCAAAGAAGTGGCAGACTATGAGGGAGTCCTTTAACAAGGGCATGGAGTATGGTGACGGCGTAAACGCAGGCCTTAAGACACTCAGTGCCCAGATACCTGTAATGATAGGTAAGCTTAATGTCGCGATAAAGGCCTTTGAGAAGCTCAAGGATCCGGCTTACGGCAGGAGCATAAATCTCGCAGGTCTTCAGCGTATGAGGACAGTAAAGCTTGGGTATCTTACACAGCGGTACTTCTCTTCTTTTGACGCCAAGGAAAAAGCGGAGATTGAGGGCGCTATTAATAAGACAGTGACCGCTTTTGAGGAGACCCTTGTGGGGTTGGAGTTCGGATCAAAGATCCTTGGCCTCAAGACCCCCGTACCGGGAGAGGTTATTATGTCTCTCGGCCCTGTAAAAGATCTATGGAGTGTAAGGAAAGCTTCTATATTCAAGACATTAAGGTTTAAAGACAGCTTTGATAAAGAGATAAACGCCATTGCAAATGAGCATACCGCCGGTATTGTAGAGGCCGCCACAACCCTTAATCAGGGTATAATAGCCACGGCCAAGGGTGAGGCAAGGCGAGTGCTTCTTATTATGACAGTTATGGTATGTGTATCCGCCATTCTTGTTATCTTCTTCCTCTGGAGGACGAAACGCCTTGTAATAGCCCCTATAGAGCGTGTTGAGGAAATGGTTAAGAGGTTTGCCCGCGGAGACCTTACGGGCAGGGTGCAGATAAATAACAAGTCCTTTGGCAAGGTGATTAAGGACGAGGTCTTCAGCCTTAGTACCAGTGTAAACGCCATGGCCGATTCTATGGGTGATATCGTAGGCAAGATAGGCAATTCATCGACAAGTCTTGGAACATCGTCAAGTCAGCTCGACTCGTCGTCTTCCAATATGAGCGATGGCGTAAACGCCCAGTCCGCTCAGGCCGCTCAGGTTGCGACGGCTATGGAAGAGATGAACGCCGCAGTAATCGAGGTTGCGAGAAACTCCCACAGCGCCACAGAGGCCGCACGCGGAGCGCGCGATATAGCCTCAAAGGGCGGAGACGTCGTCTCTCAGGCCATAAACGCCATGAAAGAGGTGGCCGAGTCAACGGATATTACAGGCACTACGATCAAGAGTCTCGGCAAGAGTTCCGAGGAGATAGGCACAATCATCTCCGTTATTAACGACATAGCGGATCAGACAAATCTACTTGCCCTTAACGCCGCGATAGAGGCAGCACGGGCAGGTGAGCAGGGGCGCGGCTTTGCCGTTGTCGCCGATGAGGTAAGAAAACTCGCCGAGCGCACTACTAAGGCCACAAAGGAAATCGGCGAGATGATAAACACCATTCAGGACGAGACAACGCGCGCAGTTGATGCTATGGACGAGGGCACGAAGAAGGTTGAGAACGGAGTGAACCTTGCCAACGAGGCAGGTGACGCCCTCTCGCAGATTGTAACAGGCGTTGAGGATGTCAACGATATGATTAGCCAGATAGCCACTGCCGCCGAGGAGCAGAGCGCCACGGCAGAGGAGATAGCCCGGAGTATGGAGAATATTACCGAGGCATCTCAGACCAATGTCAATGCCATAACAGACGTATCCGGAGCCGCGGAGAAGGTCTCGGAGATAGCATCGGAACTGCATGTCCTCGTAGACAGGTTTACCCTAACGGGTAACGCCCTGGAGACAACTCCTGAGCTGAAGCTTATACAGGGGTCAGGTGGTAAGGAGCAGGAGTTTGAGGAGTTCGGTGACTCTTTTGGTAATGTTGCCGAGGGCTGATAGGGTAAAGTAGGGTTTCGCCGCTCTTACAAGTGTGCGGGGGCGGCGAAGAAGCCTTTATGAAGAGTTTGTGTAGTACTTATATCTATGGGGGGGTAGATCCTTTTAAAAAAAGGGACTCCCCCGTTTTTTTTGCTCGTGATAAGGGCTTTATATTACATGGTTTTTTACTCAATGCTCAACTATGCTCGTAAGGACGAGGCACGCTTCTTGCAATCCAAATAGAGTGAGGGAGTCTTATGAGTGATGATGGAGTAATTCATATCCCCGGTATCAGTCGGCCTTTAGTGCCTCTTAATCCTCTTCGCCCTGTTGACAAAAAGCGGCCCGCAAAAGAAAGAAAAAAAAAGAATGAGAATAAAAAAAACAATAATAAAGACAACACAGGCGTTAAGGATGAGAGTCGCATTGATATTATGGCATAGGTGTTCTTAGAGCGCGCCCTGAAGGAGATTAGATGGATAGCACGATTTTGCTTACGGCAGATGTAATCTTAACGGCTGTAATTTTTTATATCCTCTTTGTGATGAAGGGGCCGCGCAGCAAAGACGTTAAGGTTGATAACGCCTCACTTCGCGAGGCGGAGCTTACCTTGCGTAAAAGCATTGATGCCCTTGAGAGTAGAGAAAAAGAGCTCTTAACAAAGCAGGAAAAACTTAAAAAAATTATCGACAGACTTGACGATGCCCTTGTAGATATTCAGTCTCCTCCCTCAATTGAGGCCCTTAGCGATGGTGATTATAAAGCCGCGCGCAATCTCCTCAAGACAGGCGAGCCCATTGAGAATGTAGTTAAGATCTGTAATCTGACAAAAGGCGAGGCCGATGTCTTAAGCTCAATAACCTCTATGGCTTCTTAGGCTTCTTGATCTTCTGCACAGCCCTCTTGGAATTAACGGGCTTAGGTGTTGAGAGATCTACTACAGCGTGAACCCGCCCCCCGCCCGCCCCATCATCCATTCTATACGAGGCCGTCCTTTTAAAGAAAGGACGGCCTTCCTGCGTTGTGTGTGCACATATTTTTGTCTATCAGTCAGGATTTTGGCACAGTTTTATATGCAGCTATGAATCTCTAAGGCCTTTAATGATGAGTGATACGAGGGGTGATTGAGGTGTAGGAGGGGGGGGGAGCGTATGAAAATATAGGCAAAAAAGGCCTTAAAGAGCAAAAAATACCCGCTATATCACCAATAACCCAGAACAACACAGGGTAGTACTCTCTTATTTTACCGTAAAACCTAACCTTTCGATAATGAGATGGTGTGGCACATTACTTGCATTAAACAATAAATGTAGTCAAACGTTCTTTGTTTAACAACAAGAAAAAAAGGGGGAGGGAGAAAAATGAGTATGAAGTGTCTTACATCGGAGCTGGTTCACGACTTAAGAGGCCTTGTATTACTAAATAGTGTTTTTTTTCTCTTACTTATAACAGCGCAGTTTCTTGCCACACAGAAGATGTGGATAAGACCTGCATTATTGCTTAGCGGGGTATTTTTTTGCGCCGCGAATTATTTCTTCGTCTTTAGCTGGTTTAAAGGAAAGACGGAGCGCCGCCTTGATGATTCCTATGACGAGCTCAGGCTTAGCATGAGTCTTGATGAACTTACAGGCGTCTACAACAGAAAGGCCGGTATGGCGCGTCTTAAGGAGGAGTATGCCCGTGTGGGAAGGACAGAACGAAGGCTTACTCTTGCAATGGTTGACGTAGATAATTTTAAGTTTATTAACGATTCCTGCGGCCATCAAGTAGGAGACCAGATACTTCGCCATATATCAGGCGTTATAAAACACTGGCTTCGTGAAAATGACGTTGTATTTCGCTACGGAGGTGATGAGTTTCTCCTGATATTGCCTGAGACAGATGAGAAACAGGCCATGAATCCACTTGATAGGCTTAGAAAGAGGCTTGCTGATCAGGTAATAATAGGCGGATTTAATGTGCGACCCTCTGTGAGCATTGGCGTGGCAACTCTTCTTGAGAGTGATGATGGCGCTGATGGTATGATAAACCGCGCAGACCGTGCCCTTTATGATGCAAAAAAGAGAGGACGCAACAGGATTGCCAACTCTGCTGCAGCTAAGATGGCGCCAAATCTAAAAGTCTTTAATGGTTGAGAGGACACCTTCAAGATAAATTTATCTTGAAGCACATGTAATGATATAATATATTTACATCAGGTCCTACGCCTGCTGCGGCGGCCCACCAGTAGTGGTGCTGT
>CAZEBZ010000028.1:0-23470 GCA_964510775.1 uncultured Thermodesulfobacteriota bacterium | reverse complement strand
GGCCAAAGTGTCCGGCGGGCCTCTCGCTGTATACGGCCTGCTTCATGGAGCGAAGGAGCATATGAGTAATAAGCTTTGCCTCGGGCCGCCCCTCTACTGCGGCAAGGACGTCTTGAAAACAGGGCGCGCCGGAGGCGTCTTTTTTCAAGCTCAGCCCGAACTCTGCGATAAACTCCCTGAAGGACTCTACACTCTCCTCATCAGGCGCATCGTGAACGCGGTATAAAAAAGGCAGTCTGCCTCTTGTAAACTGCTCGGCGACACACCTGTTGGCGGCGAGCATGAACTCCTCGATTAACCTGTGGGCGATATTACGCTCAGAGCGGACAATATCCTCAACACGACCGTTTATATCAATTATAATCTGCGGCTCAGGCAGATCAAAATCAATGCTTCCCTTGGCAACACGCTCACTCGTCAGTTTTTCCGCGAGCTCTCTCATGAGGCGGAGGTCTTCAAGCACCCCCTCGCAGGGCCCTGTCTTGCCGTCCTCAAGGGCCTCCTTCACCTGCGTATACGTAAGACGCCTCTTGCTCTTAATAACACTCCTGTAAAACCTGCTGCCAACAACAAGACCCTTCGCATTAAAATCCATCTCCGCCGTCATTGTGAGACGCACCTCATCGGGGCGCAGGCTGCATATCCCGTTAGAGAGGCTCTCAGGCAGCATAGGCACGCAGCGGTCTGGAAAATAAACACTTGTACCGCGCCGTTTAGCCTCATTATCAAGCTCGCTGCCCTCTCGTACATAATGGCTCACATCGGCTATGGAGACAAAGAGGCGGTACCCGCCGCCATCAATCCTCTCAATCCCTACGGCATCGTCAAAATCCTTAGCCGTCTCGCCGTCGATAGTGACAATAGCTCGGCCGCGAAGATCCGTACGCCCGATGAAATCCGCCTCATCTACGGCAGCGGCAAGGCTTCGCGCCTCTGCCATAACAGAGCGTGGAAAAGCAGCTGACAAACCGTATTTTTTAAGTATCATCCCCGCCTCTACGGCAGGGTCGTCAGGGTCGCCGAGTATCTCTATTACGCGCCCCGTAGCCGAGGAGTGTTTTGTGGGCCATTTGGTAATCTCAACCTCTGCCATCACTCCATCAGCGGCGCCCTTGTCAGAGCCCGCGGGTATGATTATTCTCTCTATTATTCTCTCCTCAGAGGGGACGAGTTCCAGGAGGTTCTCACCGCGGTGTATCGTACCCACAAGGGTCTTGTTGGCTCTTTGCAAGACGCGGATAATACGGCCCTCGCGTTTTCCGCCCTCTTTTTGCCCCTCTACACGCGCCACTACCGTATCGCCGTGCATAGCGCCTGCAAAACGCCGCCTGCCGATAAAGACATCTGTCTCAACGGGCTCGCCCTCGCCTTTTTTCTCAGGTATTACAAAACCAAAACCATCGCCATGACCCTGAAGCACGCCTGTAACGAGGTTCATCTTCGTGGCAAGGCCGTACCTGCCGCCGCGCACCTTGACAAGTACGCCGCTATCGACCATGCGTCTTATGCGCGTCTTGAACTTTGCCTTTTTATCCACAGGCACGCAAAAGACCTTAATAAGCTCTCTCATAGAGACGGGTTTGGTGAGTTTTTCATTCATCTCCTCCATAAACCCCAGAACAGCTCTATCAGAGACATCTTTACACTTAGTCAAGGGCATTCTCCTCAAAATCCACGGCCGCGATTGACTCGCATATCTCATTAAGTCCTTTGGCCACAGCAACATGCTCACTGTGAGTTCTGTAACTCTCAAGACCTGCAAGGTCCTCAAAACCAGCTATAATGCCAAAATCATAAGACCTCGCCGACTGCACCACGTCTTTACCTACGGTAAGGGCCTTCAGGGAGGGAACCTTACCGAGCAGCGCACGGAGCGACTCTATAGACTCCGTAACCTGACTCTCACTTCTCTCTTTAAGCTTAAATAAGACTAAATGTATAACCATCTTTCACAAAACCTCCTTGACTTACCTACTTTGCTGTGCGAATATTTTTTATTGATACAAGACTTCCTATGAGACAAATACAGAAACACACCTCCGGCGTATAAGAGGATTCTCAACAAAAATCCCTGTTTTTTTTCAAAATGCGCAGAGGTCTCTATAAGATTAAATATATACTGAAAGACCGCGTGGCTCAAGGTTTTTTATCTCCACCAAAACGTTGTCTTCTCTGCATCTATACGGGCCGAAGTGGCGGAACTGGTAGACGCGCTAGATTCAGGTTCTAGTGGGCTAACGCCCATGGGGGTTCGAGTCCCCCCTTCGGCACCATCTTCATAGGGCAGGAGCCCCTGCCGGCCTGGACATCACAGGGCGCGCCCTCAGACAAGACAGGGCCATGAAACTCTCAAAACCAAAAACTCTAATAATAATACCGGCCTTTAACGAAGAGGCTAACATTGCCGCCGTAATCAAGGCCGTAGGGACTCATCAGCCCGAGGCCTCTATTGTAGTGGTGAACGACGGCTCCGGTGACAGAACCGCGGCGATTGCCGAGACCCTCGGCGTCACCGTGCTATCCCACCCCTTTAATATGGGTATAGGCGCCACCATGCAGACGGGTTTTAAGTACGCCGCCATGGGTGGCTTTGATATAGCCGTACAGGTTGACGGTGATGGTCAGCACCCCGCCGAGCAGATACAAGATCTTATAGATGTACTCTGGGACAAAGAGGCCGACCTTGTAGTGGGCTCAAGGTTTGTCTCAAGAAGCGGGTATCGCCCCTCTATGGCACGAGGCGCGGGCATGGCCGTCTTCTCAAACCTCGTCTCCATGATAATTGGCGAGAAAGTTACGGACACTACATCAGGCTTCAGGGCCTCGGGCAGAAGGTGTATAGATTTTTTCAGCTCTTTTTACCCCGATGACTACCCTGAGGTCGAGGCGCTGGTGCTGCTGCACAAAAAAGGCTTCTCTATCCTCGAGGCCCCTGTGAAGATGAACCAACGGCAGGGAGGGCGCTCTTCTATAACGCCCCTTAAGAGCATATATTATATGGTCAAGGTTCTACTCGCCATATTTGTGGACCTCATAAAAAAGCTGGATTAATCATTCCACTCTTGAAGCGGAGTTAGAGGATATGTACCTATATCAGATACTTGCCGTAGCCGGGGCCCTTCTGCTCCTTGTCTTTGTAGTGGACTTTGTCAGAAGAGGACTACTGAAAGAAAAGTACTCAGTGCTATGGCTTACCTCGGCGCTGGCCATACTCGTGCTGGCCCTGAGAAAGCATCTCCTTGATACCATAGCGGGGTATCTCGGCGTTGATTACGCGCCGTCGCTCCTCTTTCTTGTGGCCTTTCTCTTTATCATGCTTATAATCCTGCACTTTTCCGTTGTAATATCCATTTTGCATGATAAGAACAAGGTCCTTACCCAGGAAATAACGCTCCTTAAACACGCCCTAAAAGAAGCGGGCATACTGCCCGCGCAGAGTAAGAAAACAACTAAAAACAAAAAAAGCTGAACCTCAACAGAAACCCACCCCCAAAGAACCTCAATTCAGCTAAGGCGTATAAACCTCTAAAGAAAAATACATTGACTTTAAATCAGCATATATATTATGCTATTAAAATAACCGCCGCAGGTTATAAGGTTTGTCATGATGGCAATAACAAAAGATAAGGTAAGAAAACAGAGCGTTCTCATAGCCGAGGACAACGAGAAGACGAGGGCCTTTCTCTCAGGCCAACTCGAACTCTTGGGGTACTCCGTAGTGGGAGCCGTAGCGAACGGCCGCGAGGCCGTGGAGCTTACAGAAAAACTCGACCCGAGTCTTGTCATCATGGATATAAAGATGCCTGAGATGGACGGTGTAGAGGCAGCACGGGCAATAAGCTCTAAAAAACCCGTACCTATTATCCTCATAACAGGTATCTCCTCAAGTGAAATCCCCGAAAAAGTAGTAGAGGCCGGCGTCTTCGCCTATCTCCTCAAACCTGTCACCAAAAAACAACTCGACCCTGCCATAAGGATAGCCCTCTCTCGCTTTAAAGAGTTTCAGGGCCTAAGAGACGAGGTCAGCGACCTTAAAGAGGCCATTGAGACAAGAAAACTCATTGAAAGGGCCAAAGGCATACTTATGAAACGCTGC
Organism: uncultured Thermodesulfobacteriota bacterium; assembly: GCA_964510775.1. Taxonomy (GTDB): domain Bacteria; phylum Desulfobacterota; class GWC2-55-46; order GWC2-55-46; family JADFVP01; genus JAJRZX01. The sequence continues at coordinate 19,374 of CAZEBZ010000028.1, read as the reverse complement.
ACCATCTCCGAGGACGATGCATTTAAGGTCCTGCAGCGCTACTCTCAGAAAGAAAATAAGAAAATGCGAGACGTAGCCGAGTCCATCATCTCTGCAAGCAGCATCATCTAAGGCGGGCCCCGGGGCATAATGAAATAATGCATTGCAGAGAAGACGCAAATAAGACAACCCGCCGTAAATATCCACTACAATAAGTAAGCTTGAAAGACTACCGTTAACAACCCGCAGCGACAGAGGACGCAAAAAATCATTAAGAGACACCTGGTCTTATCAGCCCCCCTTTTATCAAGCCTCAAAAAGACTGACCTATAAAAAAACTCACAAGAGAGCAATCACCTCAAGGCTCGCAGCAGCACGGCCACTTATTTCTCCGCCGCCAATAGCGTAGACCCCCTCAAGACCGTAAAGACCTTGACTAAAGAAGACCTCTCTGATATTTTAAAATAATATACAAGATTAATCATAACGCAGGGGAGCCGCTCAAGGCTGAGAGTTCTCCACCAACAAGGTGGCAGAAGACCCTAACAAACCTGATCTGGGTAATGCCAGCGTAGGGATGCGAAGTCGATTAGAAGAGCGTGCAGGCAGAGTCTCTGTCCATAAGCTCATCATCATCAGGCCGCCCTTACATAAGGGACGGCCTTTTTTTATTGGTTTTTTAAGATATGAGACACCTTTAAGTGTTTTAGCGGGAACATTACAAGATGCTGGACTTTCATAAGATAACAAGACTGGCCGCGGGGCCCGCCACTACGGAGAGGGATTTTAAAGAGGCCCTTGAATCTGTAGAGGGCATAAACCTTGAAGAGGGACTCGGCCTTGAAGAGGCCGCTCTTTTATTAAAGACAGAGGATAAGGACCTCTTATCCCTGCTGTACAAAAAGGCCGGCGAGGTAAAGGAAGCGGTCTTTGGCAAGAGGGTCGTCCTCTTCGCCCCCCTATATCTATCCAACTACTGCGTAAACGGCTGCCTGTACTGCGGATTCAGGAACTCAAAGGACGAGACGCCGAGAAAGGCCCTAACCCCATCGGAGGTTGTAAGAGAGGCGCAAGCCCTTACCGCAATGGGCTTTAAGAGAGTGCTTCTTGTAACTGGCGAGGATCCGCGCTGGGGCGTTGATTATATAATCTCCTGCGTACGAGCCGTCTATAAAGAGACGGGTATGAGGATAGTCCACCTTAACGCCCCGCCTGTTGACGTGGCCTCTTTAAGGGCTCTAAAAGAGGCCGGTGTAGGCGTCTTTCAGGCCTTTCAGGAGACCTATCACCGCGAGACCTACGCTGCGATGCACCCCTTTGGCAAAAAGAGCGACTTTGATTACCGCCTTGGAGTAATGGACAGGGCCGTGGCGGCGGGTTTTGACGACCTTGGCATAGGCCCCCTCCTCGGGCTCTATGATTATAAGTTCGACTCACTCGCAACAATCGCCCACTCCCGCTATCTGTACAAGAAATACGGCGCCCAGGCGCACACTCTCTCCATACCGAGGCTGCGCCCTGCCGAGGGCTCGAACTTATCAAAAATTCCCTATGAGGTTAGTGACGAGGAGCTTAAAAAAATAGTCGCTGTCTTTCGCCTCGCCGTTCCAACGGCAGGTGTAGTTGTCTCCACAAGAGAGACGGCAGCGCTGCGAAAGACCCTTCTCCACATAGGGGCGAGCCAGCTTAGCGCGGCGTCGCGCACCGACCCCGGCGGGTATACAGAGGCCGAGGCTGAGACATCAGACAAAACCCGTCAATTCGACACCTCAGACCACAGCGGCCTTGCTGAGGTCATGAGCGCTATCGCGGCAGAGGGTTTTGTGCCGAGCCTCTGCACCACCTGCTACCGCATCGGGCGCACCGGAAAAAAATTCTCTTCGATAACAGGAACTGGTGAGATGGAAAAAAACTGCAGCGCCAACGCCGCCCTTACCCTTAAGGAATTTATCGCTGACCACAGAGACGAGACATTAGAACCATCCCTTAAGGAGGCGATAAAAAAATGCCTCGACGAGATAACCGACCCTCTCATGAAAAAGGCCGTCATAAAAAAACTCCATGAGATAGATAGTGGCAAGAGGGATATTTATTTTTAGCAGGAGCCGCAAATGCAAGTTATGATAAACGGCGAGACACGTGAGGTTAAAGAAGGTCTTAGCCTCGCAGCCCTTCTTCTTGAGCTTAATGTTCAGAGACAAGGCACGGCCGTAGAGATAAACCGTGAGATCGTACCTCGTGCAGAGCATACTAAGAGACTCATCGCCGAGGGTGATATTATCGAGATAATCCGCATGGTAGGCGGGGGTTAAGATACCAGGCCCCCTCTATCCAAAAAGAGCGGAGCAAGAACATAAAATAAAAAAGGAGAACTAATATGGGAGATACTCTAAAAATAGCGGGCCGAGAGTTTAAGTCCCGCCTTATGGTAGGAACGGGTAAATACAGCACCAATGAGCTCATGAAAGAGGCCCTTGAGGCCTCTGGCACAGAGGTTGTCACCGTAGCAGTTCGCCGCGTAGATCTCGCAGGCGGCGAGGGCTCACTCCTTGATTTTATCGATAGGGATAAATACACCCTTCTCCCAAATACCGCGGGGTGCTACACCATAGACGAGGCCCTTCGTACGGCGCGTCTCGCCCGCGAGGCCCTCGAGACAAATCTCGTAAAACTTGAGGTAATGGGCGATGAAAAAACGCTCTTTCCAGATAATGAGGCCTCCCTTGAGGCCACAAAAGTCCTTGTAAAAGAGGGTTTTGATGTCATGGCCTATACGAATGACGACCCTATTATGGCAAAAAAACTCGAAGAGGCCGGAGCAGCTGCCGTAATGCCGCTCGCCGCGCCCATAGGCAGCGGGCTTGGCATAAGAAACCCCTACAATATACATATAATAATCGAGGGCGCGGGAGTGCCTATTATCGTAGACGCAGGCGTTGGCACGGCATCTGACGCGGCAATCGCCATGGAGCTTGGCTGTGACGGCATACTAATGAACACGGGCATTGCCTGCGCAACTGACCCCCTTAATATGGCTCGCGCCATGGGCCTTGCCACTACGGCAGGAAGGCTTGCCTACAGAGCGGGGCGTATACCGAAAAAACTCTACGCCTCGGCATCAAGCCCTATAACAGGCTTAATAGGATAAGACTATGCACCCTGTACTATTTACATTCGGCCCCCTTGAGGTACGCTTTTACGGGCTCATGTACGTTGTGGCCATTATCGTCGGCACAGCAATCATAAGGGCGGAGGTGCGAAGAAAGGGCATCGCCCTTACAGGTGACGAGGTCTCCAACTTTATCCTCTGGACGGTAATAGGAGGCATTCTCGGGGCGCGTCTCTATTATGTAGTCTTTAACGCAGGGTATTACATGAGGGTTCCCGTGGAGATTCCCGCCATCTGGCACGGGGGCCTCGCCATACACGGCGGTATCGCCGGAGGCATCACAGCGGCGTGGATATATCTACGGAAAAAAAAGGTCTCCTTCTGGCAGCTATCAGACTGCGTGGCTCCGGCCCTTATACTTGGCCAGGCCTTTGGAAGGTTCGGTAATTTTATGAACGGAGACGCCCACGGAGTACCAACAACACTGCCCTGGGGTATGGTCTTTTCACCAGAGAGTGTGGCTGGACGGCAGTTCCCGGGCATAGCCATTCATCCCGTAATGCTATACGAACTACTCCTGAACTTCTCTATCTTTCTCTTTATCTGGCTCGTACTCCGTAAAAAACCACATGGACGGGGTTTTATATTCGCCTCATACGTTGCCATGTACTCTGTAATCAGGGCCTTTGTGGAGAGTTTCAGGGCAGACAGCCTGATGATGGGAGAGTTAAGAGCAGCGCAGGTAGTAAGCCTACTGCTCTTTATCTGTGCCATCGCCGTAATACTTCAAAAAAAGTTGTGGAGGCCCGAGGCTGCAATAGAAGGCAGAGCGAAAAAAGGCCGCGGGCATGAATAATAAAAAACCATGCGCCGACCTTATGCTTATTACCAATAGCAGGCTCTTCTCTGATAAAAAATCATTTTTACTGGGCTGCGAAGCGGCGCTAAGCGCAGGTGTTGAGGTAATTCAGTTAAGGGAGAAGACAAAAAGTGCAAAAGAGCTGCTTTGTCTCGCCCGCGACTTAAGAGAGATGACCTTAGAATTCAAGGCGGCCCTTATAATAAATGACAGGGTGGATATAGCCAAACTCATAGGTGCCGACGGAGTTCATCTTCCCTCAGACGCCTTCTCTCCACTTGAGGCACGCGCCATCTTAGGCGGGAAGGCCGTCATAGGCGTCTCCGCGCACTGTGTAGAGGAGGCCCAAGAAGCAGAGGCCCATGGCGCGGACTACGTCACCCTCAGCCCAATATACTATACAACGAGCAAGGCGCGATACGGCAGCCCCATAGGGCTCGCGCCACTTAGAGCTGCGACGGCGCGCCTGAAAATCCCAATATACGCCCTTGGCGGAATAAACAAAGACCGCATTAAAGAGGTCTTGGGGGCAGGGGCCGCTGGAGCAGCAGTAATCTCCGCCATACTCGCCTCAAAAGATATAAGAGAGAGCGCAAGAGAACTTCGCGAAGAACTTATGGGATATAAAGAAAGAAATATAGAGGTTTTCTAACCTTCATACTTGAGGAGTCGTTATGACACAGCTCGTACAGGCCCGTGAGGGCATAGTAACAAAAGAGATGAGAGAGGCCGCCCTTACTGAGCCGCGAAGCGCAGAGCAGATTCGAGCAGACGTTGAGGCCGGTCTTACTGTTGTTATAAAAAACACCAACAGGCGCGGTACAACCGCCCTTGCCGTTGGCAGAGGCCTTAAGACAAAGGTAAACGCCAACATCGGAACATCAGGCGACAAGGCCGACCTTGACGAGGAGCTTGCCAAACTAAAGGCCGCCATAACCGCCGGAGCCGATGCCGTCATGGATCTCTCAACAGGCGGAGACCTTGTGGCTATCAGGCGGGCCATACTCGATGCCTCATCAGTATGCATAGGCACAGTACCCCTCTATCAGGCAGCGGTTGAGGGCGCGGCAAGAGGCAAGAGCTTTATAGAGCTTGACGGCGAGGCCTTATTCGATGTTATCGAGGCGCAGGCAGAGGAAGGCGTAGACTTTATGACCGTCCACTCTGGCGTCAACCTCAAGGCCCTTGAGCGCATAAAAGGCGAGGACCGCATCATGGGCATAGTGAGCAGAGGCGGCGCCCTCACCGCAGAGTGGATGCGAAAGAACAAGAAAGAGAACCCCCTCTTCGAGGATTATGACCGCCTCGTAAAGATAGCGAAAAAATACGACGTAATCCTAAGCCTCGGCGATGGACTTCGGCCGGGGTGCCTTAATGACGCCACGGACAGGGCGCAGATTCAAGAGCTTATCACACTTGGAGAGCTATGCAGAAGGGCCCGCGCCGAGGGTGTGCAGGTTATGATTGAGGGGCCGGGACACGTGCCCATAGACCAGATAGAGGCCAATATCCTCCTTGAGAAACAGCTCTGCAACGGCGCGCCATTTTATGTCCTCGGCCCCCTCGTTACAGACATCGCCCCGGGTTACGACCACATCACCTCGGCCATCGGAGGAGCAATAGCAGCAAAGGCAGGGGCGGATTTTCTCTGTTACGTAACTCCAAGCGAGCACCTAAGCCTGCCGGGAGTAGAGGACGTGAGAGAGGGCGTCATAGCCTCTCGTATAGCGGCGCACGCAGGAGATATTGCAAAGAACAGGGTCTTTATGGAAGAGGACAACAAACTCTCACGGGCGAGAAAGGCCCTTGACTGGCAGACTCAGATAGACCTATCTATTAACCCCGAAAGGGCGCAGCGCCTTCGCGACGCGGCCCCGCCGGAAGACAACGATGTATGCTCAATGTGCTCAAACCTCTGCGCCATCAAAGTCGGAGAGGCTTAACAGAACCTCCTCTTACATTGATTTAAAGAGCCTCGGCATAAAAGACAAGACTCTCGAGGAGAAGCATTCCTTCTTACAGAAGCTAAGGTTTTTTGGGGGTGGGTTAAAAAACGCCTATTACCTACCCAGCGGAAAAATGGGGCTTAAAGCGACAGAGACGAGAGGCAAAGGGCAGAGATAAAAGCATGGCGATTCTAAGTCAAAAAACCTCTTTTATTAGTCTAAGAAGGTAGGGCTGCAAAGAGAGTAACAATAAGGCGGGGGGGGTAAGAGTGGGAATAAGAGAGCAAATTTTTCTCTGCTATTAAGGATAACTCTCCCTGCATTCTTCACACTTTGATACTGCCTGCAAGATTACAGAAGTAGCCCTAATGGGGGGGTAAAAAACGCCGGACTTACTCCTCCTCGCCGTATACTACGGTGCGGTTTCTTCCGCCGTGTTTGGCGGCATAAAGGGCCTCGTCGGCCTTGGTAACAAGGTCTCCGCAGGAGCTAATCTCATGGGCCTTATCTGGAAAAGCGGCAACACCGAGGCTCATGGTAACGCGCATATCAGGAAAATCCATAAACCTGTAGCTCTCGATTATTCTCCTCAGCCGCTCGGCCTCGCCCGCGGCTCCTGCCAGCTCAGTATGGGGCAGAATGATGGCAAACTCCTCTCCGCCGTAACGGGCGACAAGGTCTGATTTACGTACCGTATCCTTCACCATAATAGCGAGCTCTTTTAAGACAATATCACCTGTCCTGTGTCCACGAGTATCATTAATGGACTTAAACTTATCAATATCCATCATGATAAGTGAGAGAGGTATGCGGTACCGCGTGGCCCTCATAAAATCTTCGTCAAGGCGCAGGTAAAAATGGTTGTGATTATAAAGACCTGTGAGCTGGTCTCTGATTGCCGCCTCCTGAAGGTAGCTGTTCTCCTCAGTTAGTTTCTGAAATACCTGAGCGTTTTTTATGGCGTTAAAGGAGGAGTTGGCGACTATTCTGCAAAAATCCACCTCCTCTTCCGTAAAACCGCCAGACTCTTTCTTCGTGCGTAAGAAGAGGGTTCCAAGGACTGTATCATTAAATACAACAGGCACGAGAAGCAGACTCTGCCCCTCTAATCCATTTACAGAATCCTTAACACCGCTCATGAGCGGACTTGTAGCGATATCATCCACTATCATGGGCTCTTTTGTCTTTATAGCCTCTGTTATCTCAGGGTATTTTTTCAAGTCTATCTTCTGGTCTTTAAGCCCCGGGGCATCGTGAGAGGCGAGGACATAACCATCTTGCTTTGTGACAAGGACAATAGAGCAACGCTCGGCGCCCGTGGCCTCTGCAACCCTTGTTACGATAGTCTGAAAGACCTCGCTGGGATTAAGGCTCGTTGTAATGGCGCTCGTTATCTCAAGAAGGGAGTGCAGGTTGTCCCTGCCTGCGTTAAAGATATTCTTATCCTTTGTCTTCTGCAGCTCATCCTTTACCCGTACGTTAAGCTCATCACCGCTTACGGGGTGCAGGATACAATCATCTGCTCCATTCTTAAGAAGACTCTTAAGCTCCGATTCGTCCTGTTTCTCAGGAAAAACCAGGATTGATGGACGTCTTTTTGTCTGCATTTGTCTTATCTCTCTCAAAAGTTGAGTTGTCTTGCTGTCCGAGCTATAGAGATTAAGAAGAATCAGAGAGGGCTCCCAGGCGGATATTATATTAAGGGCCTCTTGAGCATCTGAACTTACCCTTAAATTATACCCGTTACCGCTGAGTGCCTCTGAACAGGAAGGACGGGGACAGGCGGGCTCTTCCAGTATTAAGATCCGTTCCTTGCCTTTACTTTCCAAATCTTTAACCACGATTTCTATCGCCTTGGCCTTAAAAGGCCCGTGATTACATGATACTGCCCTTTAGGTTAAGAGTTGATTAAAAAAGAAGGGCCTATAGAGACATGCTATGAAAAAAATGCATACCCCCCTTCAAACTTACCCTTGACCTGTTTTTGGCTATGCCTTATGATAAGCATTGTCGCCCCTGTACTATAAGTCTTCTTGTGCAGTAACAAAAGCAGGGCCTTATCGTAAATCAGCTAACCTTGAGGCGTTTAAGAGTTAGAACTCTCTACCGCCCCATAATCCCTTAAAATGCCGGCGTAGCTCAGTGGAAGAGCAACTGATTCGTAATCAGTAGGTCGGGAGTTCGACTCTCCCCGCCGGCTCCACCTTTATTCTCACTTCTTACCCTTGTCCGCCTTATCTATAAGCTCAATAAGGACATCCTCTGTGACAAATCCGGGCAGAAGGCGTCCATCGGGAAATATTATCGCCGGTGTGCCGTTAATACCAAGCTTCTTGCCAAGCTCCAGATTGTTATCTATCTCATCTGTATCACAAGTGGCGGGGGCAAGTTTCTTACCTGCAAAAGCGTCATCAAGCATAGCCGCTGATTTCGCGCAGACAATGGCCTTACTCTGCCCGTAAGCATCGGGGTGAATGGGAAGGGGAAAGAGCTTTATATAAAAGGCAATATCCCTTCTCTTGCTTACTATCTTTTTTATCTCCTTATGAAGCTTCTTGCAGTAGGGACACTCAGGGTCGTCAAAGACGATAACCTTTTTCTTTGCCTTAGCATCTCCTATAAGAATAGCCCCCTCAAGAGGAATATCCTTTAGTGAGACCTTCTTAAGCTCGGGAGTCTTGCCTATTTTATCAAGGGGCATGAAACTTACGCTCTGCATGAGGTATTTTTTTCCAAAATCCACATATACCGTAAAGTTCTTACCGCCCTTTTTTATGCTTACCTCCCAGATACCCTTTACGGGAGCGCCCTTAATATCCGTAATCCTTGCCTTAAACTTCTTGGTCTTAAGAAGCTTGGAGGCCTCTGCGTTAGTAAGGGTGTGACAGCCCTTGCAGTCGCCCATGCAGCCCTTGCCCTGAAAGGCCGTGGCCGTAGAGCTAAGTACGCTTATTGAGAGAAGACATATAAAAACTACTGTGGAAAAGACTAATTTGAACATTTTTCACTCCTATTTCGATGTAATTTAATGTCTGCGTCTTAATCCTTTAACCCCAACACATCCTGCATATCATATGTACCAAGAGGATGTGAGACAATCCACAGGGCCGCCACAAGGGCGCCGTGCGCGAAAGTCTCTCTTGATGAGGCCTTATGCGTCACCTCAAGCCTCTCACCGGGACCGGCAAAGAGTATTGTATGATCCCCTACGATATCACCTGCGCGTATGCTCTGAATACCTATCTCCTCGCGCGTTCTCTCGCCGACTATACCCTTTCTCTCATATACCGCTACCTTCTCAAGGTCTCTATTGAGGCTATTCGCCGCGACCTCGGCTATGCGAAGCGCCGTGCCTGAGGGGGCGTCCTTTTTATGCCTGTGGTGGCTCTCCATTATCTCAATGTCATAATCAGCGCCAAGCACAGGGGCGATATCAGCGACTATCTTCCAGAGAAGATTCACCCCTACACTCATATTCGGGGCCATAACAAGCCTTATCTTCTCACCAAGCTCCCTAACCTTCTCGCGCTGAGTATGTGAAAAACCTGTAGTGCCAAGCACCAGGGCCTTACTCCAGGAGAGTGCGTCCTCTAAGGTCTTAAGAGAGGCCTCGGGGTGGGAAAAATCAATTATCACCTCGGCATCTTTAAAGGCCGTCTTTCTATCTGCCGTAATACACACGCCAAGGGCGCCGCAGCCGGCGACCTCACCGGCGTCTTTACCAAGAAAAGGCGAACCCTCACGCTCAAGGGCTCCGCAGAGCCTTATGGCATCGCTTGCCTTAATACCCTGTATTATAGTAGTTCCCATCCTGCCGCCGGCACCAGTTACCGCAACATTAAGCATACCAAATATTCTCCCTTCCCCTCAGGGCAAGGCCCTGAAATTATTAAACTTAACAAAAAAAAGTCCGCTTATACTCAACGCGGCGTAAAAAGAATCTTAAATCCCTTTTACGACTAAACCGTAATTTTTTAATGTATGGAGCAGCCTCTCTCTATTAGCCCCCGAGAGGCGCACAAGGGGCAGTCTCAGCTCTTCCTTGATAAAACCGAGCATAGCTAAGGCAGTCTTTACAGGCACCGGATTTGTCTCAAGAAACATGGCGCGGTTAAGAGGTGAGAGCTTATAATGCAGTACCTTCGCCCCGTCAATATCTCCTGATAAAAACCTCTTTACCATGGAGGATACATCGGCGGGTACTATATTTGATGTGACTGAGATTACACCGCAGCCCCCAATGCAAAGCAGCGGCAGTGTTGTAAAATCATCTCCCGATAAGACATAAAAATCATCTATGCAGAGTTCAATAACGCGACTTACCTGCGCGAGGTCTCCTGAGGCCTCTTTTATACCAACTATGTTCGTTAACTCCGAGAGGCGCGCCACAGTATCGGGCAGCATATTCACGCCCGTTCTGCCCGGTACGTTATATAAGACAATAGGGATATTAACGGCCTCTGAGACGCTTCTGTAATGGGCAAATAACCCGGCCTGAGAGGGTTTGTTGTAGTATGGTGTGATGAGCAGCGCTCCCTGCGCCCCGGCCTCCTCGGCATGACGCGTCAAACGTATGGTCTCGGCCGTGGAATTAGAGCCCGTGCCGGCTATTACAGGCACGCGGCCATCTGCCGCCTCTATGGCAAGGTCTATGACCCTGTTATGCTCGCCATGAGTAAGGGTAGCGGACTCGCCTGTAGTGCCGCATGGAACAAGCCCCTGTATACCGCCCTCTATCTGCGACTCCACTAAACGCACAAAGGCCTTCTCGTCAAGTGCTCCATCTTTAAATGGGGTAACGAGGGCCGTAAAAGCTCCTTTTAACATATCTGTACTCTCTCTCCTTGCATTGTTGTTTTGCCTCTTCGCGACAGCCTCTACATAACCCTTAAGCCCGCCGCTTTATAGTCTGTAAATATATCACAACCACGGGGCAGCGGCGGAATATAAATTAAAGCTCGACTACGCCGCTAAATACTTCCTCAGTTGGGCCTGTCATAAAGACGTGCTCGCCATCACTCCACTCCATCTTTAATGGCCCGCCCTTTAGCAGAACAGTGACGCTCTTTTCCGTTAGCCCCTTCCAGCGTGCCGCAACAGCCGAGGCCGAGGCTCCCGTACCGCAGGCAAGGGTCTCTCCCGCTCCCCTCTCCCAGACACGCATCTTAAGGCGCCTCTTACTCACTACCTCAACAAACTCCACATTTACGCGCTGAGGAAAAAAGGCATGACTCTCAAGGAGAGGGCCGAATTTTGCCAGATCAAAGTTATCCACATCATCTACAAAGATAACGCAGTGCGGGTTGCCCATAGAGAGACAAGTTACCTTAAAAGTCCTGCCCTTGACCTTTAAGGGGTGGTCCAGGACAACTCCATCCATGGCCACGGGAATATCCCTGCCGGAAAAGAGAGGCGCTCCCATGTCCACTCGCACAAGGCCCTTCTCGCGCCAGCCCTTTACTTGCTGCGGCCTGATAATTCCCGCGAGGGTCTCTATGGAGAGGGTCTTTTTTCGTGACAGCCCCCTCTTCCATATATAAGCGGCGAGACACCTTATGCCGTTACCGCACATCTCCACCTTACTGCCGTCACCGTTATATATATCCATGGCAAAGTCCGCCGCCTCGGAATCTCGCAGTATAAGGGCCTGATCAAAACCAATGGCAGTCCTTCTTGGAGAGAGTTTTCGCATAATAGCGGGAAGACCCTTCTTGAAGCGGGCCGCGCCCCTGGCATCGATAAGGATAAAATCATTACCAAGGCCGTGCATCTTTATAAATGGTATTTTCATGCTTAACTCCCTGCCACTATACTCCACGAAGGGATAGTGTTTGTATTAAAACAGGCTAATTCCCAAAAGGAATGGTTTTTTTACTTCTTCCCCCAACTCTTTACAGGCTTCTTGGCGGCCCTTACGGGCGGCGGCACCAGCACCTCGCCTCGCACCAGGTCGGCGTAGCTCTCCCGTTTTTTTATAACAAAATACTCACGCCCCCGCACCATTACCTCTGCTGCGCGAAGCCTGCTGTTATAGTTGCTTGACATGGTAAATCCATAGGCGCCGGCGCTCTTTACGGCCAAGAGGTCTCCGCTTACGGCCTCGGCCATATCTCTGTCTCGTGCGAGAAAATCTCCAGTCTCGCATATGGGGCCCACTATATCCGCCTTTATACGCGGCGCCTTGCCACGGATATGCACGGGCTCAATGCCATGATATGAGCCGTACAGCCCGGGCCTCGTAAGGTCGTTCATACCGGCGTCAACAATGATAAAATTCTTCGTAGGCGTCTTTTTTGTATACAGAACCCGTGTAACGAGTATGCCTGCGTTGCCTACAAGGACACGCCCGGGCTCAAAGATAAGGGTTAGGCCAAGCCCCGCTGTCTCGCGGATAACGGCCTTTGCGTATTTATCAGGGGCAGGGGGTCTCTCAGCGTCATAGGTAATGCCGAGACCGCCGCCCATATCAAGATACTCTATGGCAAGACCCTCTTTTCTCAGTGTACGGATAAGTTTTTTAGTCTTTTTAAGTGCGTCTACAAAGGGGCCTACACGAGTCAGCTGCGAGCCTATATGCGTGTCTATGCCAAGAGGAATAAGGTTTGTAAGATGATTCTTGGCGTAGACATACTCCCTTATGGCCTCCTCTCTATTTATGCCGAATTTATTCTTCTTAAGCCCCGTTGAGATATAGGGATGAGTCTTTGGGTCTACATCGGGGTTTACCCTTATTGCAAAGGGGGCCTTTTTATTTAACCTGCCCGCCACCTCGTCAAGGAGACGAAGCTCCTCGGGGCTCTCTACGTTAAACATGAGTATGCCTTCTTTAATGGCGCAGGCCATCTCCTCGGCCGTCTTTCCAACTCCTGAAAAGACAATACGCGAGGCGTCGGCCCCGGCCTTCAGGGCGCGGTAAAGCTCACCGCCGGAGACAATATCAAAACCGCTGCCCTCGTCGGCAAAGGTCTTTATGACGGCGATATTGGAATTAGCCTTAATGGAGTAGCAGACGAGATGCTCTGCCTTTTTAAAGGCAGAGTCAAATACCTTAAAGTGCCTCTTAAGGGTTTTGGAGCTGTATATATAGAGCGGCGTACCAAGCTCCTCGGCCATCTTCTCAACAGAGAGACCCTCGGCGTATAATTTGTTTCTTCTATAAGAAAAAAAATCCATCTATATACTCCCCTTATATGTCCGGTGCTTTATATCTCTCTCCAAATAGAAGGCTTCTTTACCGGAAGAGCTAAGAGCGCCAAGACGTACAAAACCCTTACTCTTAAGCTTCGCATAATGAAGCGCATGCCCCTCAAGCACCGCCCCTTTCACCGGCAGAGGCGGCAGCGGAGGGCCTTTTTTACCGCAGCCAGCAAGTACGGCAAGGCCAAGCGCCGGTATTATGAAGGCCGTCAGAGCAGACCTAAGCATGAGCCTCATGCGCCCCCCTTCTTTGCCTCTGCGGCCACATCCTTCATGGCCTTCTTAAGGGCTTTACGCACATTTACGGGGGCCGTGCCTCCGGCGATACGGCGGCTGTTAAGAGATTTCTGTACAGAGATGGCCGCCTTTATATCCGTACCAAAGAGAGGTGAGAAGACCGTCCACTCCTTCATAGTAAGGGCCTCAAGATCAACGCCCTTATCCATAGCAAAGCGCACGAGACGCCCCACAACCCTGTGGGCCTCTCTAAAGGGAAGGCCCTTATTGGTAAGGTAGTCAGCTGCGTCCGTGGCGTTTAGATAACCACGTTTCGTGGCCTCAAGGGTCCTCGCGCCATTTATCTTAATCGTACTTATCATGGGCGCGTAGACCTCCAGAATAGCCTTCAATGTATCAACAGTATCGAACAAAGGCTCCTTATCCTCCTGCATATCCTTATTATAAGCAAGGGGCAGACCCTTCATTATAGTAAGCAAGCTAAGAAGGCTTCCGTATACACGGCCCGTCTTACCGCGTGTCAGCTCGGCGATATCGGGGTTCTTCTTCTGCGGCATTATGGAAGAACCTGTGCTGAACTCCTCTGCGATATCCACAAAGGCGAACTCCTGACTCGACCATAAGACAAGCTCCTCGGAGAGGCGTGAAAAATGCATCGTTATTATAGAGGCCACCGACAAAAACTCTACTACAAAGTCACGGTCGCTTACGCTGTCCATGCTGTTTGCCGTAACTCGCGAAAATCCAAGGAGCTTTGCCCCAAGTTTTCTATCGAGCTTATAAGGACTTCCCGCGAGGGCGCCTGCGCCAAGGGGCAGCTCATCAAACCTCGCGAGACAATCCCTGAGGCGCGAGGTATCACGGCTAAACATCTCGTAGTATGCAAGCAGATGATGGGCCAGAAGCACGGGCTGAGCCCTCTGCAGATGCGTGTAGCCGGGCATAACAACTTCCATATTTTCCGATGCAAGACCAAGAAGAGCGGCCTTAAAGGTATTAAGGGAGCTTAAAATGACCTTTATCTCGTCTCTTAGATAGAGCCTTATATCAAGGGCCACCTGATCGTTACGTGATCGCCCTGTATGAAGCTTACCGCCAAGTGGGCCGATTAGCTCAGTAAGCCTTGACTCAACGGCCATGTGTACGTCCTCGCACTCAGTACCGGGCCTGTAAATACCGCGGCGAAGCTCGGACTCTACCTTCTTAAGGCCTGTAATAATCTTCTTCGTCTCCTGCTTTGTCAGCACTCCGCCATCGCATAAGACCGTGGCGTGAGCGATGGAGCCGCGTATGTCCTGTGCAAAGAGACGCGCGTCAAAACCTATGGAGGCGTTAAAATCATCTGCCGCCTTATGAGCGGCCCTGGCAAAACGGCCTGACCAGGCCTTTTGTTTTTTCATATTTTTCATAATCAATACCAACGTTACTGGGCGGGACAAGGTGCCTCACCGCAACCAGGCGGCCTCTTAGGGGCCTCATGCGCTACTAAAAAACCAACTGCCAGGCCTGAGTAATAAGCTATCAAGTTATACTATAGCCCCAAGTAACCACAGCGGGCTGTACCAGACAATCAAAAGACTTTATTTTAGAAAAAAGAAAGTGGGGCAAAAAACATCAATTTAGAACATACAATCATGTATCTAAACAAGCCTCTGTGCCTCCACAGAGAAAAAAACAGACAAAGAAAAATACGCCCCTAAAAAACCTTAAGCCCCCTTTGAGAGCCCCTCTTTTATCGCCGCAAAGAGCAGAGGCACCATTATCTCATGATGTCCCGTAAGGCTGTAACCCTTTCCGCCGCCCATGGTGGGCCTTCGCACTACATTGGTAATAGGCCTGTAGTGCTGAATAAAGTCCATATTTACAGTAGTAAAATCATTCACCTCATGACCGAGGTTCCTTGCAAGCGTCAGTGCCTTTAAGAAGACCTCGGGCATGACCACGGCAGAGCCGAGATTCAGATAAACCCCTTTTTCAAGTGAGGAGACAACAGAGGCGAATAAGCGAAAGTCCATCATAGCCGCACGCCCCGTAGCAGCGCCGTCCATCTGCGGGTGAATATGGAGAATATCCGTACCAAGGGCCACATGCACGGTGCAGGGTATGCCATTCTTTACAGAGGCCGCGAGTACGCTCTTGTCTTTATTCGGGTACCGAGAGTTGGCTATAAGCTCGCCAACGGCCCTGCCAATGCCCTTATCCGCCCCTTTTTTTATGGCCTTGTTAAGTATAGAGCCCGTCTCTCTCGCCATGCCAAAGGCACCGGCGCCTATCTCGGCATCTACGTCCTCAGAGGTGCATCCGGCATAGGCTATCTCAAAATCATGGACAATACCCGCTCCGTTAAGGGCAAGGGATTTTATAACACCGCGCTCCATAAGGTCGATAAGCAGAGGGCCGAGGCCCACCTTAAGCACGTGCGCTCCCATGCCTACGGCAACGGTCTTATCTGTAAGAGCTGCCTTTACAACGGCCTCGGCAACGGCCTTAAAATCCTTTGCGCCGAGTATCTCCGGTAAAGACGCCAAAAAATCCGCAAATGTAGACTCCGCGGTAAAGGGACGGGCAAAATCCCCTACAGAGACCTTGCTCACTCTTCCCTTAATGGAATAAGTCTTGAGACCGCGTGATGATAAGGGTTTGAATTTCATTTTTTTATTATTTCTCTACTCTCTCACTCGTTAGAAGATAGAGTTTTACACGCTTAAAAAATACCGCCCTTAGTTAATAATCCTGCGACGACCTTAAGGCAAATCAGACGTTCTTAAAGAGCATACAGTCTATTATCTCGCAGAGTATATGTATGATAGTTATGTGAACTTCCTGCACACGGCACGTCCTCTTCGCCTCTACGTTAAGGACAATATCCGACTTTGCCGCGAGCTCGCCGCCGCCCCTGCCCGTAAGGGCGATAACCTTTATACCCATAGACTTGGCGGCCTCTGCGGCCTTTATAATACAGGTTGATGCCCCGCTGGTGGAGATTGCGAGGAGCACGTCCTCTTTCTTGCCAAGTGCGCGAATCTGCTTGGAAAATACCTCAGTATAGGAATAATCATTAGCAATGCTCGTAAGGTTAGAGCTATCCGTTGTAATGGCAAGAGCGGGCAGGGGCGGCCGCTCTATCTCGAAGCGGTTCACAAGCTCGGCGGCCATGTGTTGGGCATCGGCGGCAGAGCCGCCGTTACCGGCCGTAAAGAGCTTTCCGCCGGCCTTAAAGGCACTCACCATCTCAAGGGCAGCACTCTCCACAAGGGTGATATTTTCAGAAGTAAAAAAATCCTTCTTTGCCTTAAGACTTTCCTCAAAAGACTTTGTAATAAGATTAGTTTCCATACTCTATTTTTTTAACAATCTCCCTCAAAGACAAGACCAACGAGAGGTATTTTACAGAACGACTGAGGCTTAAATAAGTATTTAACAATAACCACTTCCGCCAACGCTGTCAAGGTTTTTAAGGTTTTTGGAGCCTCATAACAGGTCTTGAGATACGCCTCTTAAGGGTTCTTATATTGTTTATCACCACCGCGTCTCCGGGAACAAAAGTCAGGGCCTCACTGTAGCTCTCAAGGGCCCTCTCATTAAGGCCAAGCCTCGCGTAGCAGTTACCCATATTCAATAACGTATTCCTTTTATGCATAGCCTCGCTGTAATTAACAAGGGCGCGCCTGTAATAAGAGAGAGCACGCTCGCAACTACCTCTGCCCTGATAGAGATAAGCAAGGCGATAATTAGCCGGCGCATAGGCGGGATAAAACTGCAAGAGCGCCTCATAGGCCGCTACGGCCTCTGTTGCTCTGCCTGTAGCGGCATCTGCGGCGCCAAGCCCCATGAGAGAATCACGCAGAGTCTGCAGATCCTGATGCTCCTGCCCCTCGATGACACTAATCGCCCGCTTATAGTAGATAATGGCCTCATCATGCGCCCCCCTACCCTCCTCGGCATTGCCTATCTGATAAAGGGCGTAGTAGTTGTCAGCCGAGCCGCGAAGCGCCGCCCGCGCCAGCGTCATATTGTCCACCCATTCACGAGACCTCGCCGAGGCTGAAAAGGCGCAGAGGGTTATTAAAACCCACGATAGCGCGACACCAAGGTTTTGTGGGGTAGCTTTATCTCTAAAAACCCTCCTCTGAAAGAGCCATCTTAGAAAAAAAGCCGTAAATAAAGCATATCCCGTAGTTGAGAGATAGACGTATCGAGGCGCAAAATCGAAACGTGTGATAACCGGTGTATAAAGGGCCGGTAGAACAGGCAGCACCATAAGAGCCGCTGTCATAAGGACAATGGGATGGAGCTTTTTCCTAAAGACAAAGAGGGCGATAAAAAAGACCGCCGTAAAGACAAGAGCCACAATTGCACGTGCCTCAAAGGGGGTGGCGAGGGCATTAAAAATCTGAAATGGATAAGCAGTAGAGCCCATAGGCCAGAAGAGCAGGACAAGGGCCTTATAAAAACCCGCCGCGGCATTTAGTAAGAGCCCTCCCGGGCCGAGATAGCTGTTAATACTACTTCTTGGTGTAAGGTGGCCAAGGGCGGATATGCGAAGGGCCATATAAAGTAAAAATGCCGCGACATAAGCCCCGTAGAGGAGAAGCGACTTTTTATCAAAGAGACTCTTAACCACAGCGCCGCTACGCCGCTTTGAGAGAACATCATAGATAAAGATAAAGAGGGGCAGCGCCGCGGCCGTCTCTTTAAATAAAAGACCAAGTAAAAAAAGAGGCGCGCCGGCGTAGCGGGCTATTGAGGTCTTCTTACCGCCGCCGCTAAGATTGATATGAAAATAAAAGGCGAGTAATACTAAAAACGTAAAAGACAGCTCCGGAAGCGCCGAGACCCAAGAGACGGGCTCGCTCGCCGCGGGATGTGAGATAAAGAGCGCACCTGCCGTAAGGGACGTAAGCCACAACACCAAGGGGGATAGCCGCCCCTCATCATCACCGCCCGCCTTGCCCCCTCTGCCGCCGCCAAAAACCTCCAGCAGAGAAGCAGAGATAAAAAAAACGAGCAGACCGTTTAGCGCATGAACAGTAATATTTACAAGATGCCAGGGCGCGGGGTTAAGACCAAAGAGGGCGTACTCAAAGGTAAAGGCCGTATACATAAGAGGCCTGTACGTTGCCTGCTGAAGGGTGTGACCGGGCAGGCCCGCTACGGAGTGGCCGAAAAACTCCGGAATAAAGCCTACGCTCTTAATCCAGGGGTTTGCAAGTATCTGAAAACCGTCATCAGATACAAAACCATTGAAGAGGGCCGGATAATATATCACCGCCGTAAGGGCCGCGATTACGGCCAGACCCGCTACCGTGTATTTAGACCTCTTCAATGCACTTCCTATATAAGAAACTTCCCGTTTTTCTGTATGACCTTACCATCAAGAGAGAGACTGCCGCCCTTTCTAAGGTCTTTTATCATATCCCAGTGTATGGCCGACTTGTTCTTGCCGCCCGCCTCCTCATAAGACCTGCCAACTGCGAGATGCACTGTGCCGCCTATCTTCTCATCAAAGAGTATGTCGCTCGTGAACTTCTTTATGCCGTAATTAACACCTACGCCAAGCTCGCCTAAGAAGCGCGCGCCCTTGTCAGTGTCGAGCATGGTAATAAGGAATTTCTCGTTCTTATCGGCGCTTGCCTCAACCACCTTGCCGGCCTTAAAGCGCAGGCGTATGCCCGTTACCTCACGGCCCTGATATATAGCGGGCATCTCGTAAAAGATATGCCCCTCTGCAGAATTCTCAACAGGGCTCATAAATACCTCGCCGTCTGGCATATTATAATTACCGTAGCAGGGTATGGATTTTCTTCCCTTTATCCCAAGAGTAAGGTCGGTGTCCTTTCCTTTAATATGCACGACACTCGCCTTATCAAGAAACCTTTGCAGTTTTTTCTCCTCTTTTTTCACCTTAACCCAATCGATATTCGTAGCGCTGTAGAGAAATTTCTCGTACTCCTCGAGGCTCATGTCCGCTTCCTGCGCAAGAGCGTTCGTTGGGTAGTTGCAGAGTATCCACCGTTTTGTATTTACAATTATATTGCTTATAGGAC
>CAZEBZ010000027.1:0-24490 GCA_964510775.1 uncultured Thermodesulfobacteriota bacterium | reverse complement strand
ATGGTAAAGAGGCGTCTTACAGGTCAGGTCTCAGGTATGGCCGGCTCATACGGTAACGTGGGAGCTGTCTTCTATCTTACAGTACTCAGCATGGTAGATTCTCATACCTTCTTTTATATTATCTCAGCAGGAGCGGCTTTCAGCTTTATCTTCTGCTTTCTCTTCCTCAAAGAGCCCGAGGGCGCCTTTGGTGAGGAGTATCACATGTCCAGTGTTGATAGAGAGATCGAGAGAGAGGCCGGTCATTCATCATAAGCCGGTGTTTTAATCACCTTTTCCAGTGCGGGTCTTTAACGCAAGAAGAGATGAGAGTTTAGAATGGTTAATTAAAACCCCCCTGCGTTCAGTGAGCGCAGGGGGGTTTTATGATGCTGAGCCAAGAGAGGGGGTGTGCAGGTTCTCTTTGTTGATTAAAAGGTCTTCTTTCGCGCGGAAAATATTCTCTCGATACCTGATAAATCTTTTATTGTCTTAATCTCCTCATAGAATCCTGTAGAGTCTGCAAACGCGCGGGCCTCGTTACCTTGACCAAGTCCTATCTCAAGTAGGATTAATGCGCCTGGTCTTAAAAACTTCTCAGAGTTCTTGATAAGTTTTTTTATATAAGACATTCCAGAGGGGCCGCCGTCGAGGGCAAGGGCCGGCTCAAAAGTCCTTACCTCAGGGGCGAGCCCACTTATATCACTCTCGCGTATATAAGGCGGGTTTGAGATTATAAGGTCAAAGGCAGCGTCTTTGTTTATGGCCGTTAGAAGGTCTGCGCGAATAAATTTAATTTTGTCCGTTACTTTGTTGCAAGAGGCGTTCTCACTAGCAATGGTTAGTGCCTCAAAACTTATATCAGTTGACGTAATACTTATCTTCTCAAACTCAGCAGCAAGGGCCAGACTTATGCACCCTGAACCTGTGCAGACATCAAGAACTTTTTTAAGACCAGCGCCGCTCCCTTGTAGTACAGCGAGGGCCTCATCAACGAGTAGCTCAGTCTCAGGTCTCGGTATGAGCGTATCTCTTGAGAGCTTTATAATATGCCCCCTAAAGTCAGTATGGCCAATAATATATGCAAGGGGTTCTCTACGGCGCCGTCTCTCTATAATTTCTCTTAGCCGCTTAAGCTCATCGTCTTTAATTGTTTTTTCTGCTTTGAGAAATAGTTCAAATCGTTTAACTCCCAGTACCTCAACGAGTATCCACTGCGCCTCTACCGCGGCTTCTGCGGTGCCTGCTTCAAGGAGCGCCGACTCTGTCATCTGAAGCGCCGCACTGATAGTAATCTCTTCTTTGTTGTCTTTTTTCATTTAAATGTCTAAGTTAGCAGCGTGCCTCTTCAGTAGCAGTAGAGGCGAAGCGTGCACGTTATCTTTTTTTGAGCTTAAGGGATATGGAGTTCATGCAGTATCTCTTTCCGCCGGGACTTGGGCCGTCGTTGAAGACGTGGCCAAGATGTGCGTTGCATCTGGCGCAGTGTACCTCTACTCTAATGATGTTATGGCGCTTGTCTGTATCTGTCTCAACGCTGCCGGCTGTGATGGGTTTTGTGAAACTTGGCCAGCCCGTGCCGGAGTCAAATTTTGTCTCTGAGTCAAAAAGGGGCGCTTCGCAGCAGCGGCAGAGATAGAGACCATTCTCACTGCAGTCGTAGTACTCACCAGTAAAGGCCCTCTCTGTTCCTTTAGCGCGAGTTACTATGAATTCTTCCTCTGTAAGCTCTTCTTGCCACTCGTTATTTGTCTTGATTATCTTTTTCATTTTTTTATTTTTTTTCATAAAATTTAAAGCTCTCAGTTAATTTAGCGATAAATAAGAAGAGTTAGCGGGGTATATCTGCGCGTTGAGAATAGGCGTTGAAGGTGCGCAGAAGAGAGTCTCTATTTAACCCCGGCGACTACAAAAAATATTGATGTTATATGGAGGCGAAATTGTCACGGTTATCACGTTATTTCATTAAATATTTTCTCTGCTTTGCCCTTATATCAGGGGCTGTTGTAACTTTAGTATACCTCAAGGAGAGGTCGGCGGTGAAAAAAATATTATCACAGCGAGAGATTAACTTTGTAAACATGGAGAAGGGTGAGATGGAGCATGAGATAGGTGACGTTATCACCGATCTTCTCGTATTGTCCAAGGGGCACGAGGTCTATAAGTTTATGAGAGGGCATGGAGAGGGTTTGGATTTTATCTCTGATATCTCCACTTTTTGCGCTAATAAGGGGTACTGCGATCAGGTTCGTATTATTGATAATAAAGGGATGGAGCGCCTTAGAGTTGCTTCAACAGGAGGGGTGATAAGAGTCAGCCCACAGGGTGAGCTGCAGATGAAGGCTGGCAGGTATTACTTCAAGAATACTATGGCCCTTGATGCAGGAGAGGTCTATGTCTCACCGCTGGATCTCAATATAGAACACGGTGAGATATCATTTCCCATAAAACCTGTTATGCGTTTTGCCACCCCTCTCTTTAATCAATTTGGGGTAAAAGAAGGGATAATGATAATTAATTACAGTGGGAATGTGCTTCTAAAAAAATTGAGAGGGCTTTCCACAGGCGCGCCTGGACGTATTATGCTTCTTAACCCCGAAGGATATTATCTTTACGGGGCCATGCCGGGCTCGGAGTGGGGTTTTATCTTCAAGAAGCGGAGAAGTAAGACCTTTAACAGTGAGTTTCCAGGCGTATGGCAGATGATTCAGAGTGAGGATAGGGGCAGCTTTACTTTCAACGGGGCGCTGTATACCTTTAGTACAGTTGCTTCAGTACAAGATAATATTAAGGAAGGAAGGACTCTCAAGGGCAATGGTTTTCCGAAAACCTATCGCTGGAAGATAGTCTCTCGAGTACCTCTTGAGGTTATTTCTCTAAATGCCGGGCTCTTGGCAAAAAAATTTATAATTCTCTATGGTCTCATGGTGACGATTATAATTCCGGGGTCATATTTTATGGCAAGAAACAAAGTGCGTAAAGATGCCCTGGAGAGTGAGCTCCTTGAGAAGGAGGAGAGGTACAGAAAGGTTCATGAGATGGCCTTTGACGGAATAATTCTCGCTAATTCCCGCGGGATGATAATTGAGGCTAACAGAAGTGCCTGGAAGATATTCGGTTATGAGGGCGGCCTATACGGCCTTGATCTTGTTGAACTTATACCAAGAGCCCTGAGAGCCGCCCATAATAAGGGCTTTGGACATTTTATCAATACAGGCGAGAAGAAAATTCATGGCCAAGTCGTGGAGCTGATGGGACTTAGAAAAAACGGACAGGAGTTTCCCATGGAGCTTATTATCAATAGCTTCAAGAGCAACGGCCATACCTTTGTGACAGGTACGGTGCGAGATATTACAGACAGCAAGATGGCGGAAGTGGAACTTAAGATGATAAACGAGGACTTGCTAAAGAGGAAGGAAGAGCTGAATCTTGCTCGTATTGCCGCAGAAGAGGCAAGCCGTACAAAGAGCGAGTTTCTCGCCAATATGAGCCATGAGATCCGAACCCCAATGAACGGCGTTATTGGTATGACTGGACTTCTACTTGATACAAATCTTACAGAAGAACAGAGAGAATTCGCCGAGACCATAGAGAAAAGCGGCGATAGCCTCCTTGCGCTCATTAACGATATACTTGATTTTTCCAAGATAGAGGCAGGTAAGATTGAGCTTGAGGCAGTGGAGTTTAACGTGCGCTCCGTTATAGAAGATACATGCGATCTGCTTGCAATGCGCGCCCATGAGAAGGGTCTTGAGTTTATCCAAGAGATAGAGCCATCTGTGCCCTGGTCTCTTGTGGGAGATCCAGGAAGGGTAAGGCAGGTTATCACTAATCTTGCGGGTAATTCCATTAAGTTCACCTCAAGGGGCGAGATTGTTGTTAAGACGAGTCTTGTTGACGATGGCATTAATAACAAAGATAGTGAGGCAATTTTGCTCAGGTTTGAGATTAAGGATACGGGGATAGGGATTCCCGCTGATAAGATTGGGGGGCTCTTTAACGCCTTTACTCAGGCCGATACTTCTACTACGAGAAAATACGGCGGAACGGGCCTGGGACTTAGCATCTCAAAGAAGCTAACCGCCTTGATGGGAGGTCATATCAGCGCCGAGTCTGAGGTTGGGAAGGGATCCACTTTCTCCTTTACCGCCTCTTTTACCAAGTCCGAGAGCCTTGAAGAACCCTTGTGGAATGCGAGCAGTATAGAGGGAGTAAGGGTCTTGGCCGTTGATGATAATGCCACGAACCGCCGTCTTATCTCTGTGCTTCTTGATTCATGGGGTATTAAACACGATGAGGCCCCTGATGGTGAGTCTGCCCTTGAGATGATGCGTCTTGGAGCAAGTGAGCAGAGGCCCTATGATATATGCGTTCTGGATATGCAGATGCCGGGCATGGACGGTGAAGAACTTGGAGGGCTTATTAAAGCGGACCCGATGATAAGTGATGCTTCTCTTATAATGATGACCTCTATGGGAGAGCACGGAGATGCCGCACGTCTTGAGAAGATAGGTTTCTCAGCTTACCTTACAAAGCCGTTAAAGCAATCTCGCTTCTACGATTGCCTCTCTCTTGTTCACGGCAGGTCTCAGCTGCCTCAAGATAAACGAAGAAGCAGTATAATTACGCGCCATATTATAAATGATAAAAAGCGCCTTAATCTTCGCATACTCCTTGCCGAGGATAATATAACTAATCAGAAGGTTGCGCTGGCAATTCTTAAAAAGATGGGCTGCAGGGCCGATGCCGTGGCCAATGGCGCTGAGGCCCTAAAGGCCCTTGAGTCAGTGCCCTATGACCTTGTGCTAATGGATTGCCAGATGCCGCAGATGGATGGCTATGAGGCTACGGGCAAGATACGCCTCAGCGATACACCTGTACTCAACCACGCCATACCGATTATAGCCATGACTGCCAACGCACTTTCTGGAGACAGGGAGAAGTGCCTGGAGGCGGGTATGGATGATTATATCTCCAAACCCGTATCCCCGGTGGCCCTTGAGGCTGTTCTGGTGAGGTGGGCTAAGAGCGGGGCGAAGATTGAGAGACAAGGAGATGAAAACATAACGGACAGCGCGCAAGAGGCGGTGGTGACTGCTATGGAACCACCCGTGTCTGTGGAGTCAGTAGCTGTTGAGAGAGGGGCTGTGAAGGGTCTTATATTTGACTGCGAGGGGTTACTTGAGCGCCTTATGGGTGATGAGGTAATGGCCTGTGAGATTATAGAGGGTTTTATCGAGGATATGTCAACGCATATTGGGGCGGTAAAAGATAGCTTTGCTTCAGGCGATGCCTCTAAGCTGCGCCGTTATGCGCATAGTATAAAGGGCGCATGCGGCAATGTTGGGGCCCTTGCTATGAGAGAGGCCGCCATTAAGATGGAAGAGGCCGCAAAGGCCGGGTTAATAGATGAGATGCTTGCAGTAACACCTCATCTTGAGGCGGGGTTAGACGCATTTAAGAATGAGGCAGGATTGTTCTGCAGAGTTGAGTATTAATGTTTATTAAATAGATAAGTCTGGAGGGAGTTGAATATGAAGATACTTGTAGCTGAAGATGATTCCACATCCCGCCGTATACTCGGCGCCGTTCTTTGCAAGTTGGGGTACGATGTAGTCTCCGTGGCCGATGGAGATGAGGCATGGAAAGAGTTCAAGAAGGAGTCTCCGCCGCGCCTTGCCATTCTGGATTGGATGATGCCTGGGCGCAGCGGGCTTGAGGTATGCGCCAAGGTAAGGGCAACGGGCTCTGAGGAGTACACATATATAATACTGCTTACCTCTAACAGCGCTCAAGATGATATTGTTGAGGGCATGAAGGCCGGCGCTGATGATTACATCGTAAAACCCTTTAACCGTCAGGAGCTTGAGGTGCGTGTCAAGGCAGGTCTGCGTATTATCAACCTCCAGAGTGAGCTGCTCCTTGCAAAGGAGAAGATAAGAGAGCAATCACGCACAGACGACCTTACGGGCATAGCAAACAGGAGGGCAATATTTGGTCATCTTGACGGAGAGCTTAACCGCGCAGAGAGGGAGAGAAAAAATATCAGCATAGCTATGCTTGATATTGATTTATTCAAGGGTGTTAATGATACTTACGGTCATCAGGCAGGCGATGCCGTGCTAAAGGAAGTTGTGTCGCGTGTATCAGGCTCTATACGGCCCTATGACTTTGTAGGTCGGTACGGCGGTGAGGAGTTTCTTATTGTCCTTCCCGGAGCTGATGAGAACAATGCGATGATTGTCTGCGAGAGGATACTGCAGCGTGTACAGGCAGAGCCTGTTATTTTTAAGGGTATTAGTATTCAATGCACTGTGAGTATCGGTCTTGCCACATGGAGCGGCCGTGAGGATGCAGACAAGCTTATTGAGGCCTCTGATAAGGCCCTTTATACCGCTAAAGAGAAGGGGCGAAACCGTGTAGTCTTCTTTTAAGTCCTGTTAGTATAGTATAAACAGGTAAATAATTCCCCATTACCTATGTGATGGAGTAAAAAATGCCCTATAACCGATAAGCCGCGGTTAGGGCATTTTTTACATTTCCTACGCTTTCACCTTTGCTGCTCCATTGCAAACAAGGCTTTTTCCCTGCTTTATTGCCTCTTAATTATATAGATAAATCATGTGGCACAGTTGTTGCGACATTAACTCACAGGAAGTTCAAGTGAGGTAATGTAAATGGACAGATCTATATTTGTAGCGCTATCAGGGTTATCGGCAGGTGTTGAGAGGCTCAACACGACAAGCAACAACTTGGCTAATATTAATACAACGGGCTTTAAGAAACTTCGCCCCACATTTAATGTGGTAGCGCCATCAGAGCAGGTCACAAGGGCCTATGCCGTCTCAGGCCCTTCAGTAAATGATATGACAGGCGGTGTTATGACAAAGAGCGGCAATCCTCTTGACGTAGCCCTTGAGGGAGAGGGTTTTTTTGTTGTGAGAACCCCTCGCGGTGAGCGTTATACGAGAGAGGGTGATTTCAAGATTGACACTAAGGGCAGACTCTCTACTCAAGGAGGTTTTCCCGTGCTTGGCGAGGGCGGGGTGATAAAACTTAGCGGCTCTGATGTGGAGATAGACGCCTCCGGTTCAATATCCGAGAGCGGGGCTGTTGTAGGTAGACTTAAGGTCGTTAAGTTTAATAAAGAGGCCTTGCTGAAATCTGAGGGCGGTCTGTACAGCAGTCGTACTAAACCCTCGGCGGCAGCTAAGGGTGCGACCGCGGTGCTGCAGGGCTTTACTGAGGGCTCTAATGTGAGCGCCCTTAAGGAGATGGTAAGCATGATGGACAACCTTCGCGCCTACCAGACTCAGATTAAGATGATTCAGAGTATTGACGCTATGAGCAGAAAGGCTATAGAAGAGGTTGGAAGGGTTTAATAAATATTATTAATCTCAATGCGGGCAGGGTATTTTTTTTGGGGGGGGAGTTGAGGTTGTTTATTCTTAAGGAGTTAAAGGGATTGAAAGAATCCGGTACATGCAAGAGTGGAGGTAGAGTATGTTAAGGGCCTTGTGGACAGCCTCAACAGGTATGGAGGCGCAGCAGCTGCGTGTGGACATGATCGCTCATAACCTTGCCAATGTAAATACCGTTGGTTTTAAGAAATCAAGGCCTGATTATCAGGATCTGCTCTATCAGGAGATAAAGTCTGCCGGGGCCTCGTCATCGCCCTCAACGCAGATACCAACAGGCCTTAATGTAGGCCAAGGCGTACGCACAGTAGCTACAGAGCATCTCTTTACGCAGGGCAACCTGCAAAAAACGGAGAACCCCCTTGACCTTGCTGTTGAGGGGAGCGGTTTTTTTCAGATACTAAAACCAGACGGAGAGATAGCCTATACAAGAAACGGTCAGATGAAGGTAGACAGCTCCGGCCGCCTTGTAAACTCCGATGGTTACACCGTGGACCCGGAGATAAGCATACCAGACAGCGCGTTAACGATTAACATAAGCGCCGACGGTATAGTCTCCGTAACAGAGGCCGGTGTCTCGACTCCTACGGAGGTGGGAAATATTGAGCTCGCGAGATTTGTAAACCCCGGGGGGCTTAAACCTATTGGAAAAAACCTCTTCACGGCAACGGCTTCATCAGGCGACGCCGTAACGGCGGCGCCGGGGACCTCAGGTCTTGGAAATGTCTCCCAGGGATTTGTTGAGACCTCCAACGTAAGCGTAGTTGAGGAGATGGTGGATATGATTGTTGCGCAGCGCGCCTATGAGATTAACTCCAAGGCCATTCAGACGGCAGATGAGATGCTGCAGGCATCTAACTCAATGAAGAGGTAAGGGGCTGATGAGTAAAATTATAACTATACTTGCTCTAATTATCATCTCTGCTGCTTCCGGCGTAAGTGCCGAGAGTATCTCACTGAAGTCCGCTCTTGTGGAGTACGTCACGGCGCACAGCAGATGGCCCGGAGCCGTTGTTACTGTTGATAATATCGAGCTGCACGGTGATGTCCTCGCTAAAGACGAAGTTGACGCCCTGAGAGTCACGTCACGAAACGGAGCGAGGACTACGGGCAGGGTATCCTTTAATGTATCACTGCTGCGAGGGGGGCGCACCTTGAGGACTGTAGTGGCAGTTGCCGATGTCGGAGTGATGCGAAGCGTAGTCGTTGCGGCCGCGCCCCTTAAGATGCGCGTTGAAATAACACCTAAAGACGTAAGGCTGGAACTTAGGGATATCTTAAAAATACCTGTTAATTCAGCTGTTTTTCTTGATGATGTCGTGGGCAAAGCGGCAAAGAGGCCGATACAGGCAGGCAGGATTGTGCGCAGTGATTATCTTCTTAAAGCCCTTCTTGTAAGACGCGGGCAGGGCCTTGATGTGCGCGGCGCGGGCGGCCCTATTATAATAAGGTCAAGGGCTACGGCCATTACAGGCGGCGTACTGGGGAGCCGTATAAAGGCAAGGACAGCCGGTGGCAGAGAGATTTTCGGCCAAGTCTCCGGCAGAGGACAGATTGTAGTGGAACTTAATTAGTGAGAAGTTGATTGAATATATATGAGATGAAGATAACCTTACTTATGCTCTGCCTCGCAGGCGCCGTTTCTGGCTGTGCAACTCCTGCTCCGAGGTCTATTGATTCCTCTCTTATTCCAATTCAGGGCAGCGGTTATGTGATGACGGCAGGCTCAATCTGGCCCGGAGAGACATCAAGAAACAGTTTTTTTCAAGACCTTCGCGCAAGAAACATAGGCGATACTGTGACAGTAACCATAAAAGAGAAGACGAGCGCCACAAAAGAGGCGACGACGAGTACCTCAAGGGTATCGAGTAATGATATAGCCCTTAAGAAATTACTGGGCCTGCCTCTCCAATTAGGCATGAGTGACTTTCTTGGCCAGGGCCAGCCCTTCAGCCCTGAGATTGCGAGCAACTACGACTCTGCCTTTGACGGCTCAGGTACTACGAAACGCTCCGGGCAGTTTAACGCGAGCTTAACGGCACGTGTTGTTGAGGTGCTTCGTAACGGCAACCTTGTAATAGAGGGTAAGAAGGACACCATCTTGAATAACGAGCATCAGTACCTTGTACTTAGCGGCATTATACGCCCCGAGGACCTTAGTGTTACTAATAGTATTGACTCAAATTTAATCTCAGACGCACGAATTGAATACTCCGGCAGAGGCGTTATATCTGATGAGCAGAACCCGGGGTGGATGATGAGGATACTGGATAATGTCTGGCCTTTTTAAGGGGGTACTTGCCCTCATAGTGTTTTTATCTCTCTTTGGCTCGGCACGGGCATCGAGGATAAAGGATATCGCTTTTTTTGAGGGAGTACGTACAAACCACCTTGTTGGGTACGGCCTTATAGTCGGTCTTGACGGTACAGGTGACAAGAGCGGAGCTGTCTTTACGAAGCAGAGCATCGCTAATATGTTTGTAAAGATGGGGATTAAGATAGCTCCGGGGCTTATAAAGGTTAAGAACGTCGCCGCAGTTATGCTCACGGCGGAGCTGCCGCCCTTTGTGAGGCCCGGCAGCAGGATAGATGTCCTCGTATCCTCTGTTGGTGACGCAAAGTCCCTTAACGGCGGAACCCTTATAATGACACCCCTAAAAGGCGCTGACGGCCGCGTCTATGCAAGCGCTCAGGGACCGGTATCTCTTGGAGGATTTCTCGCGAGCGGCTCAGGCGTTTCTCTAAAGAAAAACCATCAGACCGCGGGAAAAATCCCCGGAGGGGCCCTTGTAGAGAGAAGCGTGCCGCTGCAAATGGGAGTGGGAGGCAGACTTCTACTTACACTCAGGGAGCCCGACTTTACTACTATGGAGCGTATGACTACTGTAATCAACACCAGCCTCGGCGAGGGCCTTGCAACACCCCTTGACGCAGGTACAGTCAGTATCAATGTGCCTACGGATCTGAAGAGTGGTCTCTACTCTTATATCTCAGAGATAGAAGGCCTGAATGTCTCAACAGATGCCGTATCAAAGGTGATTATCAACGAGCGTACAGGTACGGTAGTACTTGGCGCAAATGTTACTATCTCCGAGGTAGCCGTATCACATGGGGATATAAGTATTGAGATAAAAACGCAGTACCTTATCTCACAGCCCAATGAGCTCGCCAACGGCAAGACTGTAGTGCAGCCGCAGACCTTGCTGGGTGTGAAGGAGAAGGAGTCGCGCCTTATCGTACTGCCAGATGCCGTAAAGTTAAAAGACGTAGTTCGCGCCCTTAACCTCGTAGGCGTTACGCCCCGTGACCTTGTGGCCATACTTGAGGCAATAAAAGCGGCAGGCGCGCTGCACGCCGAGCTTGAGATAATATAGGAGAGGGGGGATAAAGATGGATAATGTGAGGGCTGCGGGCCTCAACAAGGCATTTCCAACGAGTGGAGATAATTTGAAGGCATCAAGGGCTAAGGCGGCAAGACTCAAGAAGGCCGCCGTTGATTTTGAGGCCCTCTTTATAAATCACATGCTCAAGACCATGCGCTCAACGATCTCAAAGAGCGGGCTTCTCGGCGATGGTATGAGAGAAGACGTCTATACATCGCTCTTTGACTGGGAGATATCAAAGGTAATGGCATCGAGTCGAGGTCTTGGTCTTGGCGAGATGCTTACAGGGGATTTAAGGACAGATTATGGCGCTTCGCCAAAAAAACTTCTCCCTCGGGGAGGGAGTCGTTAGGTTTTTGTATCCATAAGTGAAGTAGAGCAATAATAATCGCAGAGATAAAAGGAGGAGTATATGAGAATTACCGGTAATAATTCTATGACTAATAGTACGGCTAATGCGGCGGCAGTGACTCAAGGGGCGAAGGGGGGAGCGGCTGCGGGGGCAGCGTCAGGGGCAGCGGCAGGAGCAGCAACGGGGCAAAATAGCGGTACTAATAAACCCGTAGCAGGAGCTCCTGTTGATAAAGTAAACATCTCGCCTGTAGTGAAGGCCCTTATGGATATTGCCGAGCTTGCACGGGGCTCTGTTGATTTTCGTGAAGAGGCGGAAGAGTTTATTGTAGAGGGTGTTGAGGAAGGTAGCATTAGCCAGAGTGACGCCAAGTTAGCTATGGATATCTACGAGAGAAAAGGTGGCTTTATGAAGGCTGCAGGTAATAATTCCACGGGCCAGACAAGCTCGGCGGCTGGTACGGCAGCAGGGACACCAACTGGTACTACCACTGGTTCAGCAACTGGTACGGCCACAGGGTCAGCGGCAGCAGGGGCGGCAACTGGTACTACCACTGGTTCGGCAACTGGTACGACCACAGGGTCAGCGGCAGCAGGGACACCAACTGGTACTACCACTGGTTCAGCAACTGGTACGGCCACAGGGGCGGCAACAAGTACGGCCACAGGGGCGGCTTTAGGTGCGCTAACAGGGCAAAGCGGCGCGAACAAGACCGTGGCCGGCGGGCCTGCAGGCACTGGGCAGTTCTCTCCTGTTGTTAAGAAGCTAATTGAGATTGCCGAGCTTGCGCGCGTCTCTGTGGATTTTCGTAAAGAGGCGGAAGACTTTATAATGGATGGCGTAAAGGAGGGTAGTATCAGCCGGAGCGACGCCATGTTTGCTATGGATATCTACAGCAAAGTTGTAGATTTTTATAATAAACATCCACATACCTTGTAATTTGTATGGCGGGCCGCTCTCTCTACGCGGCCCGCCGCCTTTTTAATCCTAAAGGGCTAAATAGATAATTTTAAAAAAATGACATTTCTTTAAAATAAGTCTAAAGGTTTTGAGCGTTATAACCGTAGAATTAATATGAACCAGAATATATATGGGAGGATGATATGAAAATTACCGGTAAGAATCCATTGTTAGAGGCGCAGCTAAAGCTTAAAGAGAGCAGGGGCGCTAAGAAGACTACGGGGCAAAGCAATGCTGCTGGGCCAAAGGGCGTAAAAGTATCTGATAGGGTAGATGTCTCCGGGAAAGCAAAGAGGCTGGCCTCGCTAAGAAAACTCGTTGAGGCCTCACCGGATGTAAGGGAGGAGAAGGTAGAGCGGATAAAGAGAGACATCGATGACGGCAAGTATAATATGAAGTCCGCGAAGATTGCCGAGGGTATCATCAAGAAGGCGATAAGCTTCTATAATAACTCTAATCATATCGATTAAGGCATGGAGACGGGTCTTCTTCTTGAGCGCCTCTTCCTGGAGACCGATATGTACATAAAGCTTCAATCGGTCCTTGAAGATGAGCGCGGAGCAGTTATTGCAAGAGATTATACCTCTCTCTATGAGGTCTTAAGAGCAAAAGACCGTATGCTCGCGGAGATTTCCCTGGCCGCGCAGAAGCGCAGCTCAGAAGTGAACTCCATGCTTGAGAGTAGCGGGGCCAAAGGCGATAAGGGCCTCGGCGCCCTTACCATGCTCTGCGTTGGTGCTGATAAATCTGCTCTTAAGAAAGCAGGCGAGTCTCTTCGTAAGGCCATGGAGAGGGTGAATGAGATGAACAAGAGCAACGCTCTCTTAGTTGGAGCGAGCCTTGTGAATATTGGCCGCAGCCTTGATTTTATCGAGGCTTTTTTCATGAGGGGCACATATAAGCCCACGGGGCTTGTAGGCGGCAAGGCCGTCAAAGGCGTGCGCCTCAGGAAGGGGGTCTGATATGCCCTCTCTTAATGGAATTTTTGATATAGCAAGGTCAGGGCTTAACGCCGCGCAGGAGGCCCTTGACGTAACTTCACACAATATCGCAAACGTTAACACCCCGGGTTATACACGGCAGAGGGCCGTGCTTGAGGCAAAGGACCCGGTGAGCTTCGGTGGTCATTTTTTTGGTACAGGCGCTAAGGTAAAGGGTGTTGAGAGAGTCTACGACAGGTTTATAGCACTGCAGCTAAATGACGCGCGAAGCGGTCTAAGCACAGATAAATCGCGCTCCGCTATATTAAATGACCTTGAGGGTATACTTAACGACCTTGGAGGAGCGGGGCTCAGTAAACCCATTGATACTTTTTTTAATTCTTTTGAAGAACTCTCCGCCGACCCCTCTTCACGGCCCGCACGGCAGGCCGTACTCTCAAGCGGTATCGTACTCGGCGATGCCTTTAAGAGCGTGGATTCTCGCATCAGGCGGAACATAAGTAATGTAAATGGTGAGATAAGCGGCATTGTAAAGGATATTAACGACCTTTCATCGCAGGTAGCTGCTCTGAATAAGCAGATTCAGGGCATTGACATAAGCGGGGCCTCAAGTAACGACCTTAAGGACAAGAGAGATGTCCTTCTTGGAAAACTTGCCGACAAGATAGGCGTTACCACTATTGAGAGCGCCCCCGGTGCCGTAGATGTAGTTACTGACGGAGGTTTTTCTCTTGTGTCGGGAGTGAATTCCACAAACCTCAGCGTAGGCGTTAATGGTGATAATAACCTGCTTACAGATGTTACATATAAGGGAGTTAACCTTGCCGCTACCTTAAAATCAGGGGAGCTAAAGGGTTTTATTGACGGCCGCAGCGACCTTACAGAGGCCCTTGGCAGCCTGAATAAACTCGCTGCGAGTGTTATTAAAGAGGTAAACGTGCAGCACAGGGCTGGGTACGGCCTTGATTCCAGCACTGGGCAGGATTTTTTTACGCCAATGAACATTGATACCGCCAAGATGAGTCATAATACGGGAGGCGCCGTCGTCTCCGGCGGTACCGTTACAGACCCCGCGGCCCTTACACTTGATGACTATGAGGTAAGATTCTCCGGGCCTGCCAACTTCGTAGTGGTCAATACCGCGAGCAACAGCGTAGTGACCTCCGGGGCATATACATCAGGCGCGGCAATAAATTTTGACGGCATCAGCGTCACGATTACGGACAGCCCTACGCCGCCTGCCGCAGGTGATGTCTTTAGTCTCAGCGCTACAAAGAGCGCGGCTATAAACATGGACGTATCCATTACCAATACATCGGTTATAGCGGCTTCTTCCACTGTTGCAGGGCTTCCGGGAGACAACACTAATGCCCTTGCCCTCTCGGGGCTGCGTGACAACCCTCTTGTGCAGGGCTCTACCTTTGCTTCTTTTTATCAGGGGCTTGTCTCTGATATTGGTACCAAGTCCAGCGACGCGGAGAATAATGTGAGTGTGAAAACAGCCGTTCTCTCTCAGCTGGAGACTCAGCGCGCCTCTATATCAGGCGTCTCTATGGATGAGGAGGCCATTAATATGATTAAACTTCAGAAGGCATTTGAGGCCTCTGCGAGGCTGCTCAGCACGGCAAGCAAGATGTTCAGCGCGCTCCTTAACTTATAAAAGGCAGGAGGTGTCTCATGCGCGTTACTACAAATATACTCTATGACACATATATAAAAGACATCAACAGACAGTATCGCAGTATCTTTAAGACTCAGCGCAAGCTTACTACAGGTAAGAAGATATCAACGCCCTCTGACGACCCCGCGAGGGTTGGGAAACTTCTTGACTCCAAGTCTTTTCTCTCGCGTCTGGAGCAATACGAGAGAAACGTAGACTCCGGCGTCTCTTATCTCGGCGTGGCGGAGAATGCCTTTTCTGACGCAACTAACATTCTCTCAAGACTAAAGGAGCTTGCCGTCTTAAATGCCACTGATACGGCTAATACAGACCAGAGAAACGCAGCGGCTATTGAGGTTCAGAGCCTCTTTGAAGAGCTTCGCGCAATTGGGAATACAAGCTTCGAGGGTGGTTATATCTTCTCCGGCAATAAGACGGATACGCCGCCCTTTGACGCTCTTGGTCTGTACAACGGCGACTCTGGTGAGAGGGTGATAAATATAAACTCTAACAGCTCCATGACCCTTGGCGTAAACGGCGATAAGGCCTTTAAGGGGGTTGGCGGAGGTGTTGACATATTCACCATAGTTTCAAACCTGAAGACAGCCCTTAACGCTGATAATTCTGCAGGTATAACATCGGCTATAACCTCTCTTGAGAGTGCTTCAACACAGATCTCCAATCTTACAGCCGATGTTGGCGGTAGAAATCTCAGGCTATCCACTACGAGCGAGTCTCTATCAAGGTTCAAACTTGATCTGAAGATAAGCATCTCAGGCATAGAGGACGCCGATATCGCAAAGGTCATATCTGATCTGCAGCTTGGCAACGTGGCCCTTCAGGCGGCAATGAGCTCATCGGCGAAGATACTCACACAGAGCCTGCTGAGTTTTATCTAATAGACGCATCTCCTCTTTGATACTCATTATAATAACGGCCCCCGGGCCTATATAGAGACAGTAGCTCTGCGCATATTAGCCAAGGAGGGCGAGAGTGCTTGTACTTACAAGAAAGAAAGATGAGGCTATCTTAATTGATAGTGATATTAAGGTAGTCGTTGTCGATGTGAAGAATCATCAGGTAAAGCTTGGCATCAGCGCCCCGCCGGGACGCATCATATTCCGGGAAGAGGTTTATCTTAAAATTCAGAGAGAGAACCGCGCGGCCTCTGAGGTGAGTCTGGCGGATATCTTAACGGTAGATAGTGAGGTGGAGAGGTCATGAGTAGTGAAAAGATGGATAAGAGTACTGATACGACGGCAGGTGCAACTACTGACAAAGAGTTATTAACGCCTCGTTTTGGGCCCTTAAAGGTGAGTGATGATAATGTCATAAGTTTTGTCAGTCAAATTCCGGGCTTTGAGGGTCTTAATAATTTTGTCCTCGTAGACCATGACGAAGGCGGTGTCTTCAAGTGGCTGCAGTCAATTGAAGACCCTGAAGTCGCTTTTCTTCTTACCTTTCCCACCTTATTTAAGGCAGGTTATACCGTGCCCTTCAGGGAGCGCTATCTTACAACACTCTCTGCCGCAGGCACAGAAGACGTAGTGGTCTTTGTAATGGTAGCGGCCTCAGTGCTTAAGGGTTCTGTGAGCCTGAACCTCAAGGCCCCCATACTCTTTAATCAAGCGAATATGAGAGCCATGCAGTGCATTATCGATAGTGATGAATATCCATGCAAATTTATGGTAGAGCTAAAGGGATTAACTTCGAAGAATCGGGCGGCGAAGTAGGCGCTCCTGCTAACCTTACTGTAGCGTAGGCGTCGTCCCCTCTATGTTATATC
The DNA here is from genome assembly GCA_964510775.1 of uncultured Thermodesulfobacteriota bacterium. Lineage (GTDB taxonomy): Bacteria > Desulfobacterota > GWC2-55-46 > GWC2-55-46 > JADFVP01 > JAJRZX01. Next base: position 8,011 of record CAZEBZ010000027.1, on the reverse strand, counting down.
TTTCTCCATGACATTGTCTCCCCGCGCTCTTTAGGTAAATCCTTTCATACAGAGTTATTTTTTTAAAGAGTCTCTCTTGACAACGTCGTCATTATTTTGTCTTATTTTTTTGTCTAACTCACCCCCCCCCACTTATTTTTTAGAACATATAATTACCTGAGAGTACTTATCTTCTCAATTGCCTTACTTGTACCGCTCTGGCATGTAAGTTGCATCGTAAATGAGTGAGAAAAGGAGGTTCATATATGTATCTTGAAGATAAGACAATTCTAATAACAGGCGGTACCGGTTCCCTTGGCAACAAACTCACTGAGATGATTCTTAAAAGATGTACGCCGCGAAAGGTGATTATCCTCAGCCGTGACGAGTTAAAGCAGTATGAGATGAACGTAAAGTTTGATAATCCGCTGTTGCGCTTCTTTCTCGGAGATGTACGAGATAAGGAGAGGCTGTACAGGGCCTTTGAGGGTGTTGATTATGTCATTCACGCCGCTGCCTTAAAACAGGTTCCCGCGGCTGAATACAACCCCTTTGAGGTAATAAAGACAAACATCCTCGGGGCTAAGAACATAATTGACGTCTCAATGGATACTGGGGTGAAGAAGGTCGTTGCCCTCTCAACAGACAAGGCCGTAAACCCTATTAATCTATACGGGGCCACAAAACTCTGCTCTGACAAGCTCTTTGTCTCCGGCAACTCCTACGCGGGCAGCAAACCCACGCGTTTCTCCGTAGTACGTTACGGCAACGTGGCAGGGAGCCGCGGCAGCGTCATACCCTTATTTTTGAAGATGAAGAAATCCGGTGTCATGCCCATTACAGACAAGAGAATGACGAGATTCTGGATAACCCTTGAAGAGAGCGCTGATTTTGTACTGAGGTCATTGGAGCGTATGCGCGGAGGTGAGATCTTTGTCCCAAAGATTGCGAGTACTCCCATAGTAGACGTAGCCCGGGCAATTAAAGCTGACTGCACCTTTAAGATAATTGGTATACGTCCCGGTGAGAAGCTCCACGAGGTTCTTATATCAAAAGAAGACGGCAGGCTTACCCTTGAGTATGACGACTTTTTCGTAGTGGAGCCTCATTTCCCCTGGTGGGGCGCTGAGAAAGATACAGATGGTACGAGGGTTCCCAGAGGTTTTGTTTATTCCAGCGATACTAATGATAGAAAACTTGACAGGTTTCAGCTCAATCAAATTATCAGGGAGTTTGATAAAAGTGTCAAAAAGACCTATCGCATACGGAGGCCAAACAATAGACGAGGAAGATACAAGGTCTGTACTTAAGGCCCTCTCTTCCACGTTTCTTACTCAGGGGCCCGTAGTTGAGGCATTTGAGGAGGCCATTGCCGCTTATACGGGCGCGAGATATGCTCTTGCCTGCTCAAGCGGTACTGCCGCGCTCCATCTTGCCTGTCTTGCCGCAGGGATTCGAGATGGTCAGCGCGCCGTAACAGTACCAAATACTTTTGTAGCTACTCCAAACGCCGTGCTTTACACAGGAGGCACCCCTGTCTTTGTTGATATTGAGGAGCAGACAGGCGCCATGGATATAAATAAGCTCGATGCGATAATGGCCGATGACGTGCGTGCCGTTATTCCCGTTCATTATGGAGGCGCACCCTTTGATATTGAGGCACTTCGTTCATGTGATGGCCTTGGAGACGCCTTTATCATAGAAGACGCCTGTCATGGGCTTGGCGCGAGGTGGCGTGATATTTTTGGGGGCTGGCATAAGGTGGGCAGCTGTTTTGCCTCGGATATGACAGTATTCAGCTTTCACCCCGTAAAATCCATTACAACAGGTGAGGGCGGCGCTATTACTACTAATGAGATAGGGCTATACAGGCGGCTTAAGGAGCTGCGGTCACACGGCATTACAAAGACGCCCCCTGAGGGCGAGTCATGGGCGCCCTGGTCTTACGAGATGAGATCCCTTGGATTTAATTACAGAATATCGGATTTTCAATGCGCACTGGGCTTAAGTCAGCTGAAAAAAATAGGGGCCTTCATAGAGAGAAGGCGAGAGATAGCGTCCCTTTATAATAATTTGTTCTCTTCTTACGGCGATATTATAACTATACCCTCAGAATCAGAGGGACGTGAGAGCGCCTGGCATTTATACCCCTTGAGAGTTGACTTCAAGAGGCTTGGTATAAGCAAGGAGAAGTGGTTTGAACTTATGCTTAAAAAGGGTATAGCCCTCCAGGTTCATTATATACCTGTCCATCTTCAGCCCTATTATAAGAGGCGTTTTGGTTATTTTCGAGGTGATTACCCTGTCTCGGAGCGTTTCTTCTCTCATGAAGTCAGTCTTCCTATATTTCCCAACCTCTCAGATAAGACAGTGAGGTTCATAGCGCGGTCTGTTATATCCACCCTTTCAAGGGCTTTATCACCTAATAAATATAATAACAAGAGAAAGAGGGCCGTATGAAAGAAAAAATTAAGATAGGCAGCCACTCTGTAGGAGAAAGATCACGTACTTACATTATAGCCGAGGCGGGCTCCAATCATAACGGCAGTCTTGAGCTTGCAAGAGACCTTGTTGAGGCCGCCTCTGTTGCCGGGGCCTCTGCCGTTAAGTTTCAGTCCTTTACCGCAGAGGGCCTTGTGAACCCTCTACGCCCCGACGGCAGTGGAGGCTGGGAGACTGACCCGGCATTTACCATGATAAATGACCTTGCTCTACCCTGGCCCTGGCACCTTGAGCTAAAGACGCTTGCGGAGTCTTTGGGAATGGATTTTTTGTCTACTCCCTTTAGTACGCAAGTAGCCGAGCTGCTTTATCTCGCCGGTGTAAAGGCCTTTAAGATAGCCTCAGGTGATATTAATAACGAACCTCTGCTCCGTGTAGTTGCCTCATACGGCCGCCCTGTTATTTTATCTACGGGGGCCTCCTATATGAGTGAGGTCGAGGAGGCGGTGTCTATATTAAATGAAGCGGGGGCCTCTGAAATTGCCCTTATGCACTGCAGCTCACTCTATCCCCCGGAGTTTAATGCCGTAAATCTTCGCGCAATGGCAACTATGGTAGAGCGTTTCAGGTGTCCCGTGGGTATCTCAGACCATACGCCTGATATGGCAGTTGCCCTTGGAGCAGTCGCCCTTGGAGCGGTTATTGTTGAAAAGCACCTTACGCTTGGACGAAATATGAGAGGGCCTGATCATGCGTACTCCATGGAGCCTGCGGAGTTTGAGATTATGGTGCGTGAGACGCGGCGTCTTGAGGATGCTATGGGAGACCCTGTCAAGAGACCAACAGAGAAGGAACTATCGGAGAGGACAGGTGCGCGGCGTGGTATTTACGTGAACAGGGATATAGCCAAGGAGACACTTATTACAGGCGAGATGGTCAAGGTCGTGCGTCACGCCTACGGCTTAAAACCAAAGGATTTAAAGGCTGTGCTTGGCATGAGGGCGGCAAGAAACCTTACAAAAGATATGCCCCTTGGATGGGAGGACCTATGCAGATAAGTAGTGATAAGAGCGGTAGGCCCGTTGCTGCCATAGTACAGGCGAGGATGAGCTCGAATAGACTGCCAGGAAAGGTCATGGCTGATATCAGCGGAAAACCCATGTTGTGGCATGTCATAAATCGACTGCGTTCAGTTAGAAACATTAATAAGATTATCGTAGCTACGAGTACTGACCCCTCTGACGACGTTATCGCCAGGTGGTGTAATGATCTCGCTGTCGTAGTGCATAGAGGGCCGCTTGATGACGTACTCTCTCGATATCGCGGCGCTGCCAGGGCCTTCGGGGTGCGAACGATAGTACGTGTTACGGCAGATTGCCCAATGATAGACCCCCTTGTAGTTGAGAGAGTCGTTGAGGAGTTTTTATCCGCCCAAGAGAGCGGCGAAGCAGTGGATTATATAGGTCTTGACAGTACCTTTCCTGATGGACTTGATACAGAGGTTTTCACAGCAAAGGCCCTTAACAGGGCATTTAATGAGGCAAGGCTGCCCTCGGAGAGAGAGCATGTTACGCCTTATATCTGGAAGAATAAAGAGTCTTTTAACGTACGGAGTATAAGTCACTTAGCCGATCTCTCTAAGATGCGCTGGAGTGTTGACGATGGCCGCGACCTTGAGTTTGTCCGTAAGGTTTTTTCAGCCTTTGCCTGTCCGTTGAGGGTTTTTTATTTCGAGGAAGTACTTGAAGTTTTATCTTCAAATACCAGTATATTAAAGATAAATTCATCAACTATGCGAAACGAGGGATATCAAAAATCTCTTGCCGAAGAAGCACTCGCGGCGGGTTTCTCACATGTGGCCGCAAGGTCTTAACAATACTTATGGAGAAAGGACAAGGGTGAAGTTATGACAGTATTAAATGCCTCATATCCCGCATCTGAGGCCCTCTGGGAGAGAGCCGAAAAGGTAATACCCGCAGGAACGCAGACCCTTAGTAAGGGCCCCGACCAGTTCGTCTTCGGCGCTACTCCGAGATACCTTGAGCGAGGTCTCGGCTCTCATGTCTGGGATGTTGACGGTAACGAGTATATTGATTATCCCATGGCCCTTGGCCCCATACTCCTTGGTTACGGTTATAAGCCTGTCGTAGACGCAGTAGTGGAGAGGCTTCGCCTGGGTACTACTTTTACCCTTATGCACCCACTTGAGGTGGAGCTTGCCGAGCTTCTTACAGAGATAATCCCATGCGCAGAGATGGTGCGTTTCGCAAAAAACGGCTCTGATGTGACGAGCGCCGCCATAAGGGTTGCGAGGGCCTGCACAGGCAGAGAGCATATAGCCTACTGCGGCTATCACGGCGCTCAGGACTGGTACGCCGTGACAACGCCTCGCAATCGAGGCATACCGGCCTTCACGGCTGAGCTTATCCATGCCTTTGAGTACAACAGGATAGAGACCCTTACTGCACTCTTTGAGGAGTATCATGGCCGTATTGCCGCCGTGATAATGGAGGTGCCGGGAGCTGACCCTGTTATTAATTTGAAGACAAGAAGGAATTTTTTGCAGGACGTGGCGATGTTATGTAAAAAAAATGGGGCGCTTTTTATTCTTGATGAGATGGTAACTGGTTTCAGGTACTCACTTGGCGGAGCAGGGGAGCTATTCGATGTTGTCCCCGACCTTGCCTGCTTTGGCAAGGGCATGGGTAACGGCATGGCCGTATCGGCCCTTGTTGGAAAGCGTGAGTTTATGTCGTCTCTTGATGAGGTCTTTTTCTCTATGACCTTCTCAGGTGATACTACAGGTCTTAGCGCGGCAAAGGCTACGATAGAGACCCTTATGGAGGAGCCCGTTATTGATTATATCTGGCAGCGAGGGGCTCGCCTGCATAACGGCCTTAAGATGGCCGCCGAGGAGTGGGGGCTTAACCTTGAGGTCTCAGGAAAGCCGCCGCGGGCGGGGTTATCATTCAGGAATGAAGCAGGGGAGATTGACCCCCTTATGCGCAGCCTCTTTTTGCAGGAGACGGTAAAGCGAGGTGTGCTATTTGGAGGCCCATTATTTATAAGCTACTCTCACAGCGATGCGGATATTGATAAGACCATTGAGGTCTGCTACGAGGCCTTTAGTCATGTGCGAAGCGCCTTTGAGAGCGTGAGCCCCATGTCATTTCTTGAGGGGCAGGTAGTTGGAGAAGTCTTCAGGAGCAGGAGGTGAGTTCTTGAGAGGTATAAAAAATATAAAGAAGATGAGAATTCTTGTAGCCGGATGCGGATCTATTGGAAGAAGGCATATAAGCAATCTCCAGGCCCTTGGTGTGCGGGATTTTGTCCTCCTTGATAAAGATACCCATAACCTTGAAAAAGCCGCCGAGTGTCTTACACGCCCTCCGATATTAGTAACGGATATGAAGAGCGCACTTGAGGCCCGTCCATTCGCGGCGCTTATCTGCCTGCCCACGAGCCTTCATCTGCCCTATGCCAGGAGCCTTGCCGCTAATGGTGTTCATTTATTTATTGAGAAACCCCTCTCAGATACTCTTACAGGAGTCGACGAGCTAATGCGGCTGGTTTCAAAGAGTGGGATTCAGGTGATGATGGGTATGTGCTACAGGTTTCACCCTGTCTTGCTCGCCATAAAGGATTCTCTTCGCTCCGGCATTATCGGCAAGGTATATCACGTTAATTATTTTGGCGGCCATTATCTTCCTTACTGGCACAGAGGCGAGGACTACAGGGGCGGTTACGCGGCAAGGGCTGATCTTGGCGGAGGAGTACTGCTCACAAGCATACACGGCCTTGATAACCTTAGGTGGTTATTTGGAGAGGCCACTGAGGTAAAGGCTCTGATGGCAAAGGTGAGCGGCCTTGAGATGGACGTAGAGGATCTGGCCCTTGCTGTTATGCGCCTTAATTGCGGCGCTTATGTCTCATGGCAGACGGATTTTCTTCAGCAGACAGGTCAGCACAGGATGGTAATTGTCGGCGAGAGAGGCACTCTGAGGTTCGATATAGTAAGGGGCGAGGAGGAAATATGTCTCGGTGACGGGGGAAAATGGAGACAGAGAAAAATTCCCTTTAAGGTTAACACCATGTATATGCGTGAGATGGAGAGCTTTTTATCGGCCCTTACTTCAGACGCTCCTGTTACGGCAGGGCTTGTAGAGGGTGTAAAGACATTGGAGCTGGCGATGCGTGTAAGGGAATCGGCCCTGGCGGTGAGTGAGAAAGAGGAGTTAAAGGTATGTCAGAATACATAAAATTTTTGACAAAAGGCGGCGGTCCCACGGGTATGGGCCATGTGATGCGTAGTATAAACGTGGCGCGCGCATTAAAAGAGATGGATATGCCCGTGTATTTTCTCTTTGATAATGAGAGTTCCGCAACGGGGCTTGTTGAAGAGAACGGCTTTAGCTGGAGTAGATACCGCTCCGGCCGTCCCGCCCTTGCCGAGGGGCCAGCAGGTGTTGTGGTTATGGATATTAACGATGATGTCTCAGAGTATGTGAGGTCATTTAAGAAAAAAGGCTCAAAAGTCCTGCTTATCGATAACGCTACAAAGGCCTCTGGAGTAGCTGACCTATCAATAACGCCATCGGCCTTAATGGCCGAATCAATAGGCAAGGATCCATACGGCGGCAGCAAGTTCGTAATTGTAGGAGAGAATTTCTTCCGTGCGAGAAAGGAGATGAAGGTTCGTGAGCACAAGATGCCCCTTGAGGTTCTCGTTACCATGGGCTGGTGCGATAGCAATAATATTACACTAAGGGTCTTGAGGTCTCTATCCGATATGGACGATATACATCTCACCGTAGTCCTCGGCCCTGATTACACACATATGAAATCAATGGAGGCCTTTAAGTCCGATAAGAGCGGAAAATTCACCTTCCGTCACGGCGTAAAAGACATGGCGCCCCTTATGGCAAAGGCGCATATTGCCTTTACGGCACTTGGTACTACTGTCTATGAGCTTGCCTTTATGGGCGTGCCGCCTGTTATCCTCTCTAATTATATGGAGGACGATAAAGACCTTGCCTCCCTTAAATCCCTTAAGGCCGGCGTCTCTCTTGGTTTTCATAAGATTGTTACTGATGATGAGATACGAAGTACAACTCGTAAATTCGTAGAGGACGCCGGGTACTGGCTTGAGGTCTCAGAGCGCGCGCGAATGCTTACAGACGGCAGAGGTGCTTGGAGAATAGCCTCTATTATAGCGGAGCTATATAGAAATGGGGGTTCCTTGGCATGAGGGCTTTTGCACAAAAAGAGAGTCCGGCAGAGTATGGCCACAGCGGCTCTGTTATTGATGAGACAGAGGGTTTTAAGGTTCTTGACTGCTTAACCTGCGGTTTTATCCACTTAACACCCTTACCCCTTGCAGGGGATATGGAGAGGATATACAGGGAGGAGTATTTTAGCAGAGAAAAACCTGAGTTCATTACTCGCGTTCTTGAGGATCTGCAGTGGTGGAACATTACCTATGATGAGAGGTTGGATTTTTTTGAGTCTACTCTCGGTAAAGGCCGAAGAAGGCTGCTTGATATAGGCTGCGGCCCGGGGTTTTTTATGCAGCGAGGTCTACAGAGGGGCT
>CAZEBZ010000026.1:16369-25166 GCA_964510775.1 uncultured Thermodesulfobacteriota bacterium | reverse complement strand
AAACCAACGGGCCGGATAAAGCAGTAGGTGCTTGAAAAATACAGCGGCCACGAAAGGCCTACTATCTCAAATTTGTCAGACGCAAAACTTTCTTTTAGAAAAAAGAAAGTTTTTTAATCAGGGTGCAATATTACGGCGTCTTAAAAAAACATAGGCAGAAGATAAGGCAAATCACCACTAAAAGAGACTCTACAAAGAAAATCAAAAGAGAATATAAATTATTGCTACAATATGCATATTCGTCCCGCTAACAGAATTAAAAAAACACACAGGATTCAAAGGTATAAAATTTAATAGATAAAAAATTTCGGAGTTTAACTTGGCCGCAATCCCCGTACTCATGTACCATCACATAAACCCAAATGACGGAGATATGATAACCGTAACCCCAGAGGCATTTGAGGAACACCTGCGCTCAATAAAAAAGGGGGGATACAAGACACTCGGCCTCAATGAACTTATGGGTTTTATGGACGGTACGTTCAGGTGCGACAAAAAAACCCTGGTCATTACCTTTGATGATGGTTATCTCGATAATTTTATTTATGCCTTTCCTCTATTAAAAAAATATAACCAGCGCGCCGTTATCTTCGCCGTAACAGACTGGCTCGACGGCGCGACCAATGCGCCAATCGATGAGGCGGGACTTGCAGAGTACAAAAAAAAACCGCCCACACATAACGAGACAAAGTCCCTCGTACAAGAGGGGTCGTTCAGCAAGGCCGTTATGAACTGGGACATGGCTCGCGAGATGCACGAGAGCGGACTTGTAGAGATTGCCTCCCATACTGCAACACACGGCGACTGTGATACACTTTCTGACAAAAAACTTGAGTGCGAGTTAAAGAACTCGAAAAAAAAACTGGAAGAAAAACTCAAGACACCATGTGAGTACCTCTGTTGGCCGCGAGGTAAATTCAGCGAAGGGGCTATTAAGGCGGCAAAAAAAGCGGGTTACAAGGGTTGCTTTACGACGAATCACGGCATTGTAAGGGAGGGCTCCGACCCCTTTACAATAAAACGCATAGTCGTAAAGGCCGCGCCAAAGTGGGTAGGTAAACGCCTCGCTATCTACACCAACGCAATACTAAGCCGCCTCTACTTGGGGATAAAGGGTAAGGGCAGATGAAGATTCGCCCCATAGAAAGTTTTCTCTATAACCTCGTAAAAATTAAAAAACTGAGCGATAGAAGAGATAGAAGGCTGGAGTCTCTTGAAAAGGCTTCCGTTAAGAATATTCTTATCATCTCCTCTACGGCTATAGGGGATACCCTTATGTCCACGCCGGCCATACGGACTATACGCAAGTGCTTTCCAGAGGCGCACCTTGTGGCGCTCTTAAATAACGATAACATGGAGTTATTTAAAAACAATCCACATATAGACGAGATAGTCCCTTACTATAATGGATGGAAAAAATTTTTCGCGGCTTCTGCAAAGTTAAAAAAATACTCCTTTGACGCCGCTGCTATCCTTCACGGAAACGAGCCTCAGGCAACACCTCTCGCATATCTGACGGGGGCGAGGTTTATCGTAAAACTGCCAAATGTGAGCAGGTTCAGCTTTCTACTCTCAAACCAGATACCACAGCTCACATGGGCTGACCTTGGTCACGGCATAAGGGCGCGCCTTCGAGCAGTCTCGCTCCTTGGCTGCGAGGCAGATGGGCTGGAGATGGAGTTGTCCCTGGATAAAGAGGCGAGAGAAGAGGCAAAGATTTTTCTACGTAAAAATAAGATAGAGACGCAGCATACCCTTATTGGTCTTAACCCCGGCGCCTCTACGCTTAGCCGGCAGTGGTTCCCAGAAAAGTTCGCCGCCCTTGGCGAGATGATAAAAAAAGCAAACCCTGACTCTCGGATAATTCTTACTGGCTCGCCGCAAGAGAGGGAACTCTGCTCTAAGATAAAAGGACTTAAGGGAAAGAAGAACGAGAGGGTTATTATCGCCGCAGGAAGCCTCAGCCTCAGAGGCACTGCCGCGCTTATAGACAGACTCAACGTATTTATCACCGGTGACACGGGCCCCATGCACATGGCCTATGCCCAAAAAACCCCTGTCGTAGCCCTATACGCAGTAAGCGAGCCTGAAAAAACAGGCCCCCTAAGCGATAAAAACCTGCACAGAATAATAAAAAAACCAAAGACCTGCGAGCCCTGTGTAAGTAAAAAATGTACCTATCAAAAGTGCATGGAGCAGATCTCCGTAGATGAGGTTTTTTCCGCCCTTAATGATATACTTGAAAAAGATGGGAAGAGGGTTCTCAGCGGGGATAAAAAATGACAAATACCATCGGCCCATGCAAGGGTAATATGATAGGAGAGGGGCCATCGGGCAGGCGACTCTTCAGCGCATCAGGTGTGGAGCTGAAAAGAGTCCTCATCGTATATTTTTCACACCCCCCAATTTCTGAGTACCTGACAAGGGCATTTAGGGAGCGCGGCATTGAGGCGCGCGGTTTTTTCTCAGATGAGAATAACTGGTTTGACCGCTACGTCATACGCCCCATAAACAAGACGGCACATAACTTTCGCATAATCCCAAAGTCAAAGTTTCTCTTTGAAGACCACCGACTCTGCCAGAAAAAATATAGAAATAGAGGGCTAATTGAAGCCGTTGATGCCTTTCACCCGCAGCTCGTCCTTATCATAAGGGGCTACGGTTATTTACAGAGTACCCTCTCAGAGATTCGAAAGAGGAGCCTGCTCTTTGGCTGGTGGGTAGAGAGAGAAGAGGGGAGCGCCGAGGCCATAAACGAGGCCCCGAATTTTGATTACTACTTCTTTCTTCACCCCTCTGCCCTAAAGGACGCGAGAGAGAAAGGCCTTAAAAACACAGGGCATATTCATCACAGCGTAGATACGAAAGTCTTTCGAGCTTTAGGCCTTGCTAAAAAATACGACTGGTCTTTTGTGGGCGGCTGGTCTGAGGCACGGGAAAAATTTATACAAAAGGCCATAGAGGTCTCACAAAATGGCGCAGTATTCGGACCAAAGTGGAAGGCCAAACTCTCGGCAAGTTCAAGGGCTAAAGGTATCGTCAAGGGAGACTCCCTCTGGGGCGAGGCCCTTGTAAGACTATATAACGAGAGCCGAGTAGTGATTAACCATACTCACTGGGGACGCGGCAACGGTAAGAAGCGAACAGGTATGACTATGCGCGTACTTGAGGGCGCTGCCTGCGGCAGCTGCATGCTTACTGACGGCTCCGCTGACCTTGCCTCTCTGGTAACTCCAGGTACTGATGTGGTAACCTATAATGACTTAGAGAGCCTTGGAGAGCAGTTAAGAAGACTCCTTGAGGACGAGGTAAGACGGGAACAAATCGCCGCCTCGGGCCTTGCTCATGTTAGGAAAAAATTCTCCTATAATGATATTGTAGAGAAGATTATAAGAACCTATGAAGACCTCTCAGAAATAGCCGTAGAGAGCGTAAAGAGAAAATAAAGGGCAGAGAAGGGCCGCGCGCCGGAGATAAAAACCATGACAAATAAAAACAATTTCTGGAGCGAGCTCACAAAGGGCAGGCAGAAGGCCGTAGAGACACTGCCTAATATCCTGAAATTTCCTATTGTAAGGGACAGGATTGAGGTATTAAAAAAAATCGTTAAAAGGGGCGACTCTCTCCTCGACATGGGCGCCAGCGACCACACCCTGGAGCGGCAGCTAAAGGAAGGGGGCCTTAATATAAAGTACTCAAGTTTTGACGTTGACCGCAACTTTAACCAGGACTTCTATGAGCTAAGGGAGATAAAGGGAAGCTTTGATGTAATAACCTCCTTCGAGGTCATCGAGCACATAAGTCCCGCTGAGATAATGGATGTATTCCGCAAGGCCAAAGAGCACCTCAAGAAGGGCGGATACTTTATTATCAGCACGCCCAACGTCTGCCACCCCGTACTCTTCTGGCGCGACTGCACCCATATCACGCCTGTAAGGTATGACGAGGTCTACGGCTTCTATCACGCCCTTGGTTTTAGCGATATACACATATACCGCGCCGGTAAGACAAAGTGGAAAGACCGTGTCTGGGCCTTTATCTACCGTCCGCTATTAAAACTGCTGCGCCTTGACTATATCCGCCACATAATAGTAGTGGGCAAAAAAGGCTGAGTATAAAAATGACGAAGAAAAAAATACTTCTCCTTGATTCAGGAAAAGAGTGGGGCGGCGGCACGGTAAGCATGCTCGAGCTCCTCAAAAGACTGGACACCTCAAGGTTCGAGGTGACGGCACTCTTTTACTCAAACTACAGCCGCGGCGAGGGCTCTAATATCCAGACGGAGCTTGAGGCCCTCGGCGTTGAGTTTATCCACCTGGAGATGAGGAGGCGGTTTTACTCCAAGGCCATAAAAGAGGTGGTGCGCGGGGCGCTCTGGGCGCTGCCTAAGAAGCGTAAAAAATTTATCGCCTTTCACGACTATTCAGAGCGCATAGAGCCCGCCTCACGAGCCATAGCCTCTATACTTCAGGAAGGCGGCTTTGATATGATTTATCTAAATAACCAGCCAAGTTCCAACCTCGAGGGCATACTCGCTGCGGGCATTGCCGGCACACACTGCGTGCAGCACTCAAGGGTTGAGGTACAGTTAAAGCCAACTGAGGCCGAAGAGGTAAATAGAGTTGTTGAGAGAGTGATATGCGTCTCAACAGGAGTAAAAAATTCCCTTGTGAAGGCCGGTGTGAGGGCAGATAGATGCGACGTCGTATATAACGGTGTCGATGCGGCCATGCAGGCGGCGCGCCCCGCTGCCGAGGTGCGAGAGAAACTTGGAATAAAAAACGACGAGTTTCTTATAGGCACAGTAGGCTCTCTAATTAAGCGAAAACGCGTACATATACTGCTGGAGACAATCGCCATCTTAAAGAACAAAGGGGAGAAAATAAGAGGCCTCATTGTTGGTGCTGGCCCTGAAGAAGAGGCCCTTAAAGAACGGGCAAGAGAGCTTGGCATTATAGAAGAGGTTATTTTCACAGGGTTTTCCACAGCCCCCCTCTCATACATCAATGCCGTGGACGTCTTTATGCTAACATCAAAAAAAGAAGGGCTACCGCGAGTTATATTAGAGGCCATGCTTATGGAGCGCCCTGTTGTGGCGGCATCTGTCACGGGGCCAGAAGAGCTTATCTTACAAGACGTAACAGGCTGCCTCGTTAAGAGCGAGGCGCCGCAAGACTTTGCCGGGCCTATAAGTACGCTCCTTCACTCCCCGGAGCTTCGAGGCGCTTTTGGAGTTGAGGGGAAGAGACGAGTTATTAAGAATTTCTCCATTGATACTTACGTTCAAGGCGTAGAAAAAATCTTCGAAGAGGTCTTTAAGGGATAATACTAATGCCCATAAACTGGAGTAATCTCAAGAAAAGACGGGAAGAGGTAAAGCGGCTCTACCCCGGGGCGAGAAAAATCCCCATTATTTATGCCACAAAGAGGAAGTTAATCGGCGCCATTGTAGGGGGGCTATCAGGGAGTGTCCTTGATGTAGGCGGCTCTGACAGGTTCGTGGGCGAGCTATGCGAGACGGCGCACTCAATCACAGAGTACAAGAGCATGGACATAGATGCCTCCCAGGATCACGATTATGGGAGCCTCGCCGAGATACAGCGTTGCTTTGACTCCATCTTTGTACTTGATGTAATAGAGCACCTTGAGTTAAATGATGGCGCAGAGCTGCTGCGAGAGTGCAATAGGCTCCTAAACCCCGGGGGTCTTATTGTCCTCACCATTCCAAACAACCTGCACCCAACGGCATTTAGCGGCGATGTGACGCACCGAACCTCTTACCGCTACTTTGAACTTGGCGCCCTGCTCCTTGCAAGCGGCTTTACAGGGCTCTCAATCTCAAGGGTCTCGGCAAAGTCACGCCTTGGACACAGGCTTATGGCAACGGCGCTGGCGCCGATAATGCGCTTTATGGATGTGGACTTCGCAACGGGAATTCTTATAAAGGCCCGCAAGGCCGGAACGTAAAAAGGGCGAAGGAGTCGGGCCATGCCCCACTTTTCTGTAAAAAAAAGTCTCTTCTAACGTAGGCCTATAGGCAATAAATAAAGAATAAAAAATGTTATACCTACTTATATCACTGCTAATCTATCCGCTAATATACCTCGCCGCCCTGCTGCGCCGTAAAAAAGTCCCCAACGCCGTGCTTGTAATACAGACGGCAAAGATAGGGGACATGGTCTGCAGCACAGCGGTGCTACGGGTTTTGAGGCTGCGTTTTCCATCGGCGCGTATCGCTGTCCTCGCAGACCCCGGGACATGCGGCATACTTGAGAGCAATACCAATGTTGATGAGATAATACCCGTTACAGCAAGAGAGCTGCGGGGCTTTGGCGCAAAGGTCCGCTTAGCCGACAGGCTTCGAAGCGAAAAGTTTAATCTCTCCGTAACACTTATGCCAAACCTCGCAAACACGATGATACCGCTCTGGGCCCTTATACCAAGGCGCCTCAGCGTAGGCCCTGATAACGCAGGCATTACCTTCAGACTGGCCTCCCTCTTTAACAGCAAGACCATTTGGCACAGTAGAAAAAGGAGCATAACAGAGACCTACGCCGAGCTTATAGAAAAGGGGCTGGGCATAGCGCACAACACCGACTCCACAAGGCTGGAAGTACCTGTTACAGGCGAGGCCATGGAAAAATCCGGCGCACTCTTAGAGAAGGCAGGCGCAGTTGTCGAGGGCAAGGAGAAAGATATTCTCATTGCTATGGCGCCGGCGGCAAGAAATAAGTTGAAAGAGGTCTCCCCCGCACTCTACGCCGAGGTAGGCGACGCATTAATCAATAAATTTAAGGCACGTATAGTCCTCATCGGAGGGCCGGCAGATAACGAACTTGTAGAGCGCGTATCCCATAAGATGAAGGGCGAGGGCATAAATATGTCAGGCAAATTCTCCCTCTCAGAGCTGCCTGCCCTCCTTGCCCGCATGGATCTCTTCATCAGCGTAGACAGCGGCCCCGTATACATGGCCATTGCCATGGGGCTACCCACTATCAATATGGCAGGCCCCTGCGCCATGGAAGAGAGACCCCTTGGAACTCGAAATATAATAATACAGCAAGACCTTCCATGCTCGCCCTGCTCATATACCTTTAAGACAGCTACAACGTGCGCCAAAGGCAGCAGAGAGTGCGTAACAGGCCTTGGCGCAGGGGACGTAATAGCCGCAGCCATAAAACTACTTAACGAGCGGACAAGGGTGTAAGCAGGGTCAAGAGGGGGTAAGCAGGTGGGTAAGGTAGGGGTCAATACAGGGGTAGTGTTATTTAAAGAAGTCTGTGGAGCAAAAACGCCCCTGCCAGACCAGTATAAGGTCAGACCGCCTCTTAAGGGGAAATAAGAGAAATTTTATGGACAGAATATACGCCTTAATCAAACCTCTGCTCCTTGTCTACGTCTTTACACTGCCCTTTACTCACGTTACGAGCGTGCGTAATATCGCCTTTATAGCCTGCCTAATCTTCTTTATCATCAAAATCATTCACAAAGGCCCGTCCATAGACTTTAGAGACAGAACCGTCTTGGCCTTCTGCCTCCTTACCGCTATCACCCTCATCACCTCTCTAACGGGCCCCTACCCCTATGAGAGCCTTAATTTCATTAGAAAAAATGTCCTCTACCAGGGCGTAGTCTTCTTTGTAATTATCAACGAGTACAAGAGCTTTAACGACTTGAGACCCCTCTTTTACACCCTCGCGGCGAGTTACGCCCTTCTTACCGCCCTCGTCCTTATATACAACAGCCCAACAGTGCTGCTTCACTGGATTGAGTACTCCGATAAAAAGTACGCCGGCGGATACTCCCTCCACGGCACCTTTTACATACCTATGCTCGCCGGTCTGCTCTATACCTCGATAAAAGACCGACGCTTACAGTGGACGCTCATATTTATACTCGCCGTGGAGTTCACGCTCTGCGTCCTTGATAACCACAGAGGTCAGACCGCTGCTATAATCATAGCCCTTATCGCCGCGGCAATACTGGCAAGGCGCTGGAAGGTCCTTATCTCAGGCCTTATCCTCAGCGCTGTCCTCGGTATCGCCCTCCTTGGCGCAGAGTCGGGTATATTTAGCAGATACCAGACGCTGCTCTCGCCGGACACATACCTCACAGACGAATACAGCGGCTGGAACGGAAGGTTCTTTATCTGGCGGGGAGTCGCTGATATGATAAGAGAGCGGCCTCTTACTGGTTACGGCTACGGCTGGAAGAAGATGGCAACAGTTGCCAGAGACGGCGGTTTTCTTAATAATAAATGGGATAAAAAAGGCGGCACTTACAAGTTCTTCTCCACACATCACTACGGCAGTACAACGGCGCATAACCTTATACTGCAGATACTCTTCGAGGGTGGTATTCTGGGGCTTGCGGCCTTTTTGATATTCTGGGCCACAGTATTTATGAAAATTCTTCCGCTGCCCGCCCGAAGTAACGGCGAGGCAGCAGACTACCTGAGATACGGGGCTACAGGCATACTCATCTCCTATGTCCTCGTTAATATAGCCTGGAGCCTCTGGGAAGAGGTGGCAGGCGTGCTTATGATGCTCTTTGCCGCGGTATGTGTAGTGCTCTATAAGGAAATGCGCGAGAGACAAGATCTTAAAAATACATAATTAATCCCCTACTTTCTTTTAGAAAAAAGAAAGTAGGACAAAGAAAACCAATAGCAGAAAAAACAGCGGGTCTACGCAAAACACAGCGGTCAGAAAAAACTGCTGTCTAAAATTTGTCAGACAATAAACTTTCTTTTAGAAAAAAGAAAGTAGGACAAAGAAAACCAATAGCAGAAAAAACA
>CAZEBZ010000026.1:0-16269 GCA_964510775.1 uncultured Thermodesulfobacteriota bacterium | reverse complement strand
AAATTTGTCAGACAATAAACTTTCTTTTAGAAAAAAGAAAGTAGGACAAAGAAAATCTTACAAAATAACAAAATAATAAGACATAAAGCATATAAAATTATGACAACAGCATCGCAAAATAAGTACAAAAATATACTCCTTATTCGGCGCGACAATATCGGCGACCTTGTCTGCACCACACCTGCTATAGCGGCGGTGCGACAAACTTACCCCAATGCTAAGTTAGCAGTCCTTGTAAATTCCTATAACGCCGAGGTGCTGGCAAATAACCCCCATATAGACAAGATATATGTCTATGAGAAGGGCAAGCACCGCGGCAATATGGGCAGACTCAGCGTATTAGCCTCCAACGCAAGACTCATGAGGCAAATACGCGGACAAAAATTCGACGCCGCAATCGCCTGCTCTTCTTCTTACTCGCCGCGCCTCGCGAAACAGACTTTCTTAACTGGAGCGCGGCTAAGAATAGGTTATGGTGAGAAGGGCAGAACAAAATCGGGATTATACTATAACTCTCCGCTGGCTGCGCCTGAAAAACCTCTGCACGAGGTAGAGGCCGTTATGGGGCTTCTGCGCCCCCTTGGCGTAACCTGCCCGGCTCCGCCACTTCTGGTAAGGCCCGATAAAAAGATACTTGAAAAAGTGAGCGGTACTATTACGAAAGACTCAGGAGGTAAGACCCTCATCGCCTTTCACATCAGCTCTAGAAGGCCGGAGAACCGCTGGCCCATAGAATCTTTTATCGAGCTTATAAGGTCTCTTTCAGAGGCCTTTAATATACAACCTCTTGTCTTATGGTCCCCCGGGGCCGCCGATAACCCAAAACACCCCGGCGATGACGAGGCCGCAGCGATTGTAGGCAAGGCCCTTGGCGATAAGGCTGTATTATATAAGACAAGAACCCTCTCTGAGCTTATCGCGGCCCTTAGCCTCACAGAGATAGTCGTCTCTCTTGACGGCGGGGCCATGCACATCGCCGCAGGCCTCGGTAAACCGGTGCTCACGATCTGGGGCTCTACAGACGCGAGACGCTGGGCGCCCTGGGGCGTGGAGTTTACAATCCTCAGTAAAAAAGAGCGCCTCGCAGAGTCCGTTAGCGTAGAGGAGGCCTTTGCTGCCTTTAAGAGGTTTAAGATAATCAAAGAACTCGCCCGCAAGAACGCAAAAGAAGGGGCCTTATGAGGATAGGAATCATAAGAGGGCGCTACAACCCCTACGGCGGCGCCGAGGTCTTTGTAGGTAGATTTATAAAGGGCCTTATCGCAAGAGGGCACAAGGTAGTCGTCTACTCTAGGGAGTGGCCGCAGAGCGAGGGTCTAACTCTACACAGAATCAATACAGGCGGCCCATCTTTTTTACGCCCCCTGCTCTTTGCCCTAAGGGTTAAAAAAGCCGTAGAGAGTGACAGCCCCGATGTAGTAATCAGCTTTGAGAGAACCTTCTCGCAGGACATCTACCGCGCAGGTGACGGCTGCCACAGAGAGTGGCTTAGGAGACGGAGCCTCACCGTCACACCCTGGAAGAGACTTCTTATCGCCCTTAACCCCAAGCACCGTGTGCTGCTCTATCTCGAAAAGAGGCTCTTTACCCATACCCGTCTTAAGAGAGTCGTAGCCAACTCCAAGAGAGGTAAGGAAGAGATAACGAGACTTTACGGATTGCGGCCAGAGAACATCTGTGTTATATACAACGGGATTGATTTCGCAGATTTCAACCCTGAGAACAAGGTAAAAGAGAAAAAACAACTTAGAAAAAAGCTTGGCATCGAAGACCAGGCAAGAGTGCTGCTCTTTGTTGGTTCGGGCTTTGAGAGAAAGGGACTCTTATACGCTATAAGGGCCCTCGCGCTGCTGCCCCAAGATACAAGACTTGTTGTCATAGGCAAGGGTAACGTTGGCCCCTATAAAAAAGAGGCGGCAAGGCTGGGCGTAACAAAGCAGATACTCTTTCTTGGGCCCGTAAAAGGCGCTGTAAATTATTACGCACTTGCCGACGTATTTGTCCTGCCCTCCATATACGAGCCCTTTAGTAACGCCTGCCTTGAGGCAATGGCAGCGGGCCTGCCTGTCATTACCTCGCGTGTAAGCGGGATAAGCGAGGTAATAGCGGAGGGTATATCAGGAGGGGTGGCCGAAGACCCCGCAGATGCCGAGGAGCTGGCGGAAAAGATAAGACCTTTCTTAGATAGAGAAAAGGCCGAGGCCGCAGGCAAAATCGCAGGGGAAGAGGCCCTTACACACACTATGGAAGGTAATGTCGAGGGATTTTTACGCCTCGTAGATAAAATATGTGAGGGCAAGAGAAGGAGCTGATAGGAGCGGGGGGTAGTGGTAAAAACAGGTTTTTTCGAGACTGCAGATAAAAATTCTGTGCCGAACAAAAGGTCTGATGGGCGTTAAAAGAGGATAGTGGGTTAATTGACTTATTTTACGCCTCGTAGATAAAATATGTGAGGGTAAGAGAAGGAGCTGATAGGAGCGGGGGGTAGTGGTAAAAACAGGTTTTTTCGAGACTGCAGATAAAAATTCTGTGCCGAACAAAAGGTCTGATAGGGAGTACAGGGGGTAGGGATGAGTTTGATTTTTTTACGCCTTGTAGATAAGATCTGCGAGGCGAAAAATCAGCCCTCATAGATATACGATAAGAGGCAATAGTTCAGGGCGCCTCGTATACATGACAAAGGAGCAAGACGTGCTGAGACACATGACCATAGAGCGGGCAAGAGAGCTCATTAATACCTTTCCCTCTGTGAGGGTCTTTGTAATAGGAGACCTCATAATGGATCACTTTCTCTGGGGTAAGGTGCGGCGCATATCCCCTGAGGCCCCTGTGCCTGTTGTAGAGGTTGAGCGCGAGGACCTTATGCTCGGCGGCGCGGCTAATGTTGCCCATAATATAGAACGTCTCGGAGCAGCGGCCTCCATAACAGGCGTTATCGGAAAGGACGAGGACGGCAAGAAGTTCCTGCGCGCACTAAAACAACAATCCATAACCGCAGAGGGTATCGTCATCGACGGCGAACGCCCTACAACGACAAAGACACGGATAATCGCCCAGCACCAGCAGGTTGTACGCTATGACCGTGAGAAAAAAGACGGTCTCAAGGCCGCCGTAACTGCCGAGGTGCTCCGTCACATCAACAAGGCCGTTACAAAAGCCGATGTAGTCGTAGTCTCTGATTACGCCAAGGGACTCATCAGCGAGAGGCTCATGAAAAAAATAGTGACCCTCTGCGCCAAGAAGAAAAAACCACTTGTAGTAGACCCCAAGGTAGAGCACCTTGATTATTATAAAGGCGCCGACATCATCACACCCAATAACCTCGAGGCCTCAAGGGGCGCAGGGTTAGAGATAAAAGATGCCAGGACTCTAAAGCTGGTAGGAAGAAAACTTAAAAAGAATCTCGCCTCACGGGCCATCCTTATCACACGAGGAGAGCAGGGCATGAGCCTATTTGAAGAGGGCTGCGAGACGCATATCCCAACGGTAGCAAAAGAGGTCTTTGACGTAAGCGGCGCCGGGGACACCGTAGTTGGCGTTCTTGCCATAACGCTGGCCGCAGGAGCTAATTTTAAAGAGGCCGCAGTTCTCGCTAACTTTGCCGCAGGCGTAGTTGTAGGCAAGCTCGGCACGGCAACCCTCTCGGCCGAGGAGCTTTTAAAGGCCGTTGCCGCAGGGCTTGAGGGTAATTAATATCTCTCTTACTAAAGAGCGGAAAAATTAAATATTAAAGAAGCGATAAGGCGGGGTCATAAGGGGGTAGATAGAACCACGTCTACTACAACACCACGATTAAAGACAAGGAGTCCCAACATTGCTTAAGAGCATGACAGGTTTTGGCAGAGCCTCACTTACCCTCGGAGGTGACGAGTTTACCCTTGAGGTGCGAAGTCTCAACCACCGCCACCTGGATATTAAGACAAGGATACCTGAGACCTTCTCAGCCCTTGAGACCAGAATACGCGCACTTGTAAAAGAACGTCTTGAGCGAGGCTCCGTAGTAGTAAGCCTGCAGTACGGAGGCAGCGGCCAGAGCGCGCCTGCTCCAAGACTGGATTTGAGGGCGGCAAAGGGCTACTTTAATGCGGCTTGTGAGCTGAAAAAATCTCTCGGCCTCGCCGGCGAGGTAGACCTTGGTTTTTTACTAAGACAAAAAGACGTCTTTAGCGGCAGCGCCTCGACTCTCTCTACAAAAGAGCAGTGGACCCTCGTAAGCAAAGGCCTTATCAAGGCCCTTGATGCCGTAGAGGCATGGCGCTCTAAAGAGGGTAAGTCCCTCTTAAAAGACCTCAAAAAAAGAATCCGCTCCATAACAACCTCTTTATCAAAGATAGAACGAGCCATTCCCCGCGTTAAGAAGGCCCATAAAAAACGTATCGCGGCGCGTATAGAGAGCATCTCGCCAAATGCCCTCGCTGAACCCGCCGTACTCGTAGAGACGGCTGTATTTGCCGAAAAAACCGATGTTACAGAAGAAATAGTACGCCTAAAAAGCCACCTTGAGGCCTTTACCCACTATCTTACCCTCTCAGGCCCAATGGGTAAGAGGCTTGATTTTCTTGCGCAAGAAGTCTTCCGTGAACTCAACACCATCGCCTCCAAGGCACAAGACGCATTTATAAGCCAGACCATAGTCTCAATGAAGCTTGAGGTAGAAAAAATAAGAGAGCAGGTGCAGAACATAGAATAAGGACGACGCTATGAACAAAGGTTTACCTATTATAATTTCAGGCCCATCTGGAGCGGGAAAAACTACCCTCTACAAGATGGCCATAAAAGATATACCCGAGGTGCGACACTCCATCTCCTACACCACAAGGGCGCCGCGAAGCAGCGATATAGACGGGCGCGACTACCACTTCGTGAGCGATACTGTATTTGAGGAGATGATCCGCGCCGGTAAGTTCATTGAGCACGCGCATATACACGGCAACAGATACGGCACGGCAGGGCGCGATCTTGAGGCCCTCCTTGAAAAAGGCAGCCATGTAATACTGGAGATAGATGTGCAGGGCGGGGCAAGCCTGCGAAAATCCATTAAAAAAGGTATCTACGTCTTCATAGCGCCTCCCTCAATCGAAGACTGCAGGACACGCCTCTCAACTCGGGCGCAAGACAGCGCCGAGGTAATAGAGCGACGTCTCAGCGCCGCAGTAGAGGAGATAAAACAAGCGCCCCTATATGACTACATCATAATTAACGAGGATATAAACAGGTCTTTTGAGGAGCTAAAGGCCATTATTACGGCAGAGTCTATACGAACTGTGAGGATAGAAGATAAGATAAAAAAACTTTTTTCACTATAAAGTGGATAATTCCCCCTTCAAAGCATATAATAGCTTTAATTACAGACTTTAAGAGGAGGCACATCGCCCATGGCCAGAGTTACTATAGAAGATTGCATTGAGAAGGTACCGAGCCGTTTTACCCTTATTCACCTCGCGAGCCAGCGTTCAAAGCAGCTCATAAGAGGGGCTAAGCCCTTAGTGGAGAGCAGTAACAAACCTGTAGTTCAGGCGCTCCGTGAGATTGCCGCAGGTTATGTAACGCTTGCAGAAAAAAAACAGGAGTCTGAAGAAGACTCTAATACCCTCGAGGCCTAAAGGGGCCGCGGGATAGGTGGGGTGGCCGCGGGGTAGGTGGCAGAGGGTGTCGGAAGGACACAGGGTAGAGGGCCGAGGGGTAGGTGTCCGAGAGGGATATATTAAAGCTTTTGGGCCATCTGTATACCTATAAAAAATCTTACTGCTGCACTCTTACTCTGGGTGCATTTTTATACTCAAGGGCATATACCCGAGAGCATATTAGCACTGAAGGGCAATATCAGTGTGCAGAGGACATTTTCATACTTCAAGGGGCCGGTTTCAAACTTAAAGGCCGCCCGTCGGCTTAAAAGGCTTTTGTCTTACCCTCATACTCAGGGCGGATTTTCATACAGCATGGGCCGGTTTCAAACTTAAAGGCCGCCCGCCTGCTTAAAAGGCTTTTATCTTACCCTCATACTCAGAGGACATTTTCATACTTCAAGGGCCGGTTTTAAACTTAAAGGCCGCCTGCCTGCTTAAAAGGCTTTTATCTTACCCTCATACTCAGGGCGGATTTTCATACTAAAAAAATATATAACGATTTTTTTTTAAAGCGCCGCTCTATATGAATGGGGGGGGAGTAGAGCGAAGCAGGCACCATCAAAGCAAAACGCGCCATTACCCTTCAGAATCATACCTCGGCGCTACGGCGCGCTGCGAAATACCTTTCTTACGCGTACCACACCCTAATCATCTGCCCTATCGGGCACAGGCGCAAGAAAGACACAGTTTTTCGATGCGTCTTTTGCCTTAAACATCGCCCTATCGGCTATCCTGATAAGCTCACGCTTATCTCTTGTATGCACGGGATAGGTGGATATGCCGATAGATACGGTAAGTCCGATATCAAGACCTTCTTCATGCTGAAATTTATTTTTTTCAATAGTAGCCCTGATCCTCTCGGCTATAACAAGGGCATGCTCATAACCTGCGTCAACAAGAATTACAACGTACTCGTCACCGCCGTACCTTATAACCGTGTCTACCTCACGAACGCATTGCAGCAGCACCGCGCCCACCTCCACAAGTATCCTGCTCCCAACCAGATGGTCATTGTTATCATTAACGTTCTTAAAATTATCAATATCTATAAAAAGCAGGGATACGGGGAGCTTAAGCCTTGATGAGCGCTGCAGCTCCTTATCAAGTATCTTATGCAGGTATTTACTGTTATATAGATTGGTAAGGCTGTCTACGAAGATAAGCTGCTGCGCAGCCTCGTATTTACGGGCGTTCTCATAGGCAATAGAGATATGCTCGGCGACAAAAGAGGCCCTCCGCCGCTCTTTAAGACCCCAGACCTCAGAACCCTTGTTCTTTAGAATAAGGATAAAACCCGCGGGGCGCGCCGCGTTGCCTATGGGTACGATGAGGGCGGCAGAGAAGGCGCCGAACTCCGCCTTCTCCTCTTGACACTCATCAGCGGCAATAACTGTAATATCGCGCAGTGTATGCAGCTCCGCTCCAAGGTGACTCTTTAAGAGGCGCAGCAGCCGCGCAGCCTCTTTCTTATCAATATGGCGCAGCGCCTTAATACGCAGAAGCTTCTGCACGGCATCATACTTTACAAAGGCGCCGGCATCAGAGGGAATTATCTGCAGAATTGCGTCCAGAGAGGTCTCGTGGAGCCTCTCTTCCTCAAGGGTCTTGCTTACGGCCCAGCTCACCTCAAAGAGTTTTAAAGATTGCCGTATCTCCTGATTTTCCTCAAGAAGATACTTTTTCTCAAAACAGGAGTTCACTGTGTGCAGGAGCACATCATCGTTAACTGGTTTACTGATGTAATCAAAGGCCCCGCTCTTAAGGGCCGTTATCGCCGACTCGATGGTAATATGCCCCGTCACCATGATTACGTCTATAAGGGCGTTGCGCTGCCGCGCACCCTCAAGCACGGCCAGCCCGTCTATACCGGGCATGACAAGATCTGTTATAACAAGATCTATGGCTCCATTTGTAATAATGTCCAGGGCGAACTCACCATTGGAGGCCGTCACAACATTATAACCGACTTCCCTTAATACATCAGAGTAGCGAACCCGAAAGAACTCGTCATCATCTACAAGGAGGATATTACCTTTACGCATAAGATAGACCTCTACAAGTATTTTACCAGATATACAATTAACAGAAGTGGGGTCAGGCTGTCAACTACGCATACCTCCTTCCTTGACCGCAGAACTTTTTTAAGAGATAATAACATGGATTTGTCCACCAAACTCAATTAGTAAGACCAGAAGGAGGTAAACTCGTGATAGAAGAAAAACAGGCGGCCCCGGGATTTGAACTGCCGGGCATGGACGAGGCTGGAGAAGAAAAAACTTACAACCTATCTGATTTTACCGGGCAAAAGGTCGTACTCTACTTCTACCCCAGAGACAACACCCCGGGCTGCACCACTGAGGCCTGCGACTTTAGAGATAACATAGAGAGGGTAAAGAGCGCAGGGGCCGTAGTCCTCGGCGTAAGCCCTGACAGTCTAAAATCTCACAGAGGTTTTAAAGATAAGCATGGCCTCACCTTTCCCCTTCTCTCTGACAGCGACAGGGCCGTTGCCGCGGCCTACGGTGCCTATGGAGAGAAAAAAATGTACGGCAAGGTAAGTATGGGAATTATAAGGTCTACGGTAATAATCGATGAAAAAGGTCTGATACAAAAAATCTGGCGCAGTGTTAAGGTAAAGGGACACGTGCAGGAGGTCCTTGAGGCCCTATAAGACCTCAGCGGAATGACCCTATGCTCAAACACAGTTTCTCTCACTTAAAGGGTTTTGGCGCCAAGACAGAGGCCCGCCTCTGGGCCCGCGGCATCACGACATGGGACGACCTGCTGCTTCGCCACGGCAAAGACGGCGCTGCCCCGGACCCTGCCCTTGCAAGAGAGATACAAGGCTCCATAGAGCATTTAAGTAAAAAAGACCCCCTCTACTTCGAACTCCTCCTGCCTCCGGCCCATCACTGGAGGCTCTACCCCGTCTTTCGCTCCTCTACTGCCTTCATTGACATAGAGACTAACGGTATCATGGGAACAGGCGGCTACATAACGGCCATATCCCTCTATGACGGAAAGAGTGAGCACTATTACGTGCGCGGCAGAAACCTCGGCGATTTTCCACGAGACCTCAGACAATACGACCTTATCGTCACATACAACGGCAAGACATTCGACATACCCTTTATTGAGCGTGAGTTCAAGATAAGCGTAAAAAAAGCCCATATTGACTTACGTCATATTCTTCACGGCCTCGGCTACAGAGGCGGCCTCAAGGGCTGCGAGCGCGCCATAGGCATAGAGCGCGGCGGGTGCGAGGGTCTTGACGGCTACTCTGCCGTACTGCTATGGAAAGACTACCTGCAAAGAGGCAGCGAGAGCGCTCTTGAGACGCTCCTTGCCTACAATATGCAGGATAGCGTCAATCTTGAGGCCCTGCTGCTGCACGTCTGTGAGAGAAAACTAAAAAAGACCCCTTTTTACCATGAATACAACCTCATAGCCGAGACCCCACCCACCCCACGATTTCAAGCGCACGAATCGGCCGTTAAGAGAGTCCTGAATAGAGGCAGAAAAAAGACACGCCGACAACGTTAAGGAGCCTCTTAAGCCCCCATGTAACCATACAACTCTATCTTCGATGGGGGTAAAGAGTCCCTCATGAAAAAAAACAGCGAGGCAGTTAAAATATCAAAATTATCTAATGACAACTTCCTCTTTCTCTGTTATTCTTTTTTCAAAAGCCTGTATAAACACACTCAATCCTGTCATTACATTTAAATATAGTATCATCGACCACACAAGAGACTTCTCTGGAGGGGAGTATGGCTACTAACAAAAATGTTTACTTCTTTGGCGGAGGTAAGGCGGAAGGCAAGGGGCACATGAAAGAGCTCCTTGGAGGCAAGGGCGCGGGCCTT
This sequence comes from uncultured Thermodesulfobacteriota bacterium, assembly GCA_964510775.1. Lineage (GTDB taxonomy): Bacteria > Desulfobacterota > GWC2-55-46 > GWC2-55-46 > JADFVP01 > JAJRZX01. The sequence goes on along the minus strand of CAZEBZ010000026.1, from coordinate 6,776 downwards.
GCCGAGATGACCAATATAGGGCTTCCCGTGCCCGCGGGTTTTACCATTACAACGGGGGTCTGCGATTATTATTTTAAGCATAAGACGCGGTATCCGGCGGGTTTTACCAAAGAAGTAGCAAAACACCTTAAAAAACTTGAAAAGCTCGTCGGCAAAAAACTCGGCGACGCTGCTGACCCGCTCCTTGTATCCGTCCGCTCAGGCGCGGCCCAGAGCATGCCCGGGATGATGGAGACCATACTCAACCTCGGTCTCAATGACAAGTCCGTAGAGGGCCTCGCCACAAAAACCTCTAACAGAAGATTCGCCCTTGACGCCTACAGGCGTTTTATCCTCATGTACGGCTCCACGGCTATGGGCGTTGAGAGAGAAAAGTTCGATGATGAGCTTGAAGGGGTAAAGAACGAGTTTACGCGCAAGAGACTTAATAAAAAAAAGGGCTCCATTATTGATACTGATGTTGACGAGAAGGAGCTTGATATACTTATAGAGCGCCAAAAGGCCTTATATAAGACCGAGACGGGCGAAGACTTCCCGCAAGACCCCACAAAGCAGCTCTGGGGAGCCATAGACGCCGTCATAGGCTCGTGGATGGTAGACAAAGCCGTTACCTACAGACGCCTTGAGAAGATGACGGGGTTACTTGGCACAGGCGTTAACATCGTACAGATGGTCTTTGGCAACAAGGGCGAGGACTCGGGCACGGGAGTATGCTTTACACGCGACCCAAATTCAGGCAAGAACGTCTTCTACGGCGACCTGCTAATGAACGCCCAGGGCGAGGACGTTGTAGCGGGCATACGCACGCCCCTGCACCTTGACGACCTTAAGAAGATAATGCCCCCCGCCTACAAACAGCTCAACGCCGTTCGTAAAAAACTCGAGACTCACTATAAAGACATGCAGGACATAGAGTTCACCATTGAAGAAGGCAAACTCTACATCCTTCAGACCCGTACAGGCAAACGCTCCCCTGCGGCCACCTTCAAGATTGCCGTAGACATGGTGCGGGAAAAACTCACCACAGAAGCAGAGGCCATCACAAGAATAACCGCCAAGGATATAGAGGGACTCTTTTATCCCGTCATCGATCCCTCCATTACCGCGGCTGACCTTAAAAAAGACCTTTTCGCCAACGGCATAGATGCCGTACCCGGCGCGGCTGTGGGCAGGATTGTCTTTAACGCCAAGGACGCCGAGGACTGGTGCGCCCAGGGCGAGGACGTTATCCTTGTAAGGCAGGAGACAAGCCCCGAGGACGTAGGCGGCATGCACGCGGCAAGAGGCATCCTTACGGCAACAGGCGGCAAGACCTCTCACGCCGCCGTAGTAGCGAGAGGCTGGGGTAAGGCCTGCATAGTGGGCTGCTCAGAGCTGCAGATTGATACTAACGAAAAGACGATGACGGCTCGCGGAGTAACTCTTCGAGAGGGCGACTTCATCACCCTTAACAGTTCCTCCGGCGATATCTTCAGCGTCAAACTCGCCCTTACAAAACCGCAGCCCCCGGCGGCATTCAAGACACTTATGCGCTGGGCTGACAAGGCGCGCACACTTAAGGTGAGAACCAACGCCGATTCGCCCAACGATGCCACACGGGCCATCAAGCTCGGCGCCGAGGGTATAGGGCTCTGCCGCACAGAACACATGTTCTTTGATACAGAGCAGAGACGCCTTGCCATACAGAAGATGATCGTGGCCCAGGACTGCGAGACAAGACAGGAGGCCATAGACGAGCTCCTTCCTTATCAGAAAAGAGATTTTATAGGTATTTTTACGGCTATGGCCGGTAAACCCGTCACCATTCGCCTTCTCGACCCCCCGCTTCACGAGTTCGTGCCCCACAGAGACGCGGAGCAAAAAAAGCTCTCCAAGGAGCTTGGCATACCCCTAAAGCAGATTAAACAGAGCATAGAGAGGCTTCGTGAGACTAACCCCATGTTGGGGCTTCGCGGCGCGAGGCTCAGCGTCTCATACCCGGAGATTCTCGATATGCAGGTACGCGCCATCATAGAAGCGGCCTGTGAGTGCAAGAAGAAAAAAATCCGCGTAGCGCCGGAGATAATGTTTCCCCTTGTTATAGACGATAAAGAGGTAGCCCTTCTCACAAAGAGGACGCGCAACGTAGCCGATGAAGTAATGAAGAAACGCAAGGTCAAGATAAAATACCTTGTGGGAACAATGATCGAGGTGCCCCGCGCCGCGTTGCTCGCCGATAAGATAGCAGGCGTGGCGGAGTTCTTCTCATTTGGCACAAACGACCTTACACAGCTCACCTTCGCCCTCTCCAGAGACGATGCCGGAAGATTCCTTCCTGATTATGTTGATGAGAAAAAAACAGGTATCCTAAAGAGCGACCCCTTCCAGTCCCTTGACCGCGACGGCGTAGGCATGCTTGTGGAGATGGGCCTCAAAAAAGGCCGTTCAACACGCCCGGGGCTGAAAGTCGGCATCTGCGGAGAGCACGGCGGAGACCCCGCTTCCGTAGAATTCTGCCACATCTTGGGCCTTGATTATGTCTCATGCTCGCCCTTCAGAGTCCCCGTTGCAAGACTTGCCGCGGCGCAGGCAGCGATAAAATTTCCCCGCGCCGTCAAAAAAGCAAAATAAGAGGCTCACGGTAAAAAGGCATAGAGTAAGATGAAAATAGGGCTAAAAGCGTGACAAAAAAAGCAGGGGGCAGGGGGCAGGGGGATGATAACAGTTAGAAATAGCTGAGGGGTTTGAAGACATAAGGGGCAGTATTTAAGACATGTATTCTACGATAAGGGCCGGCTCTAACGAGGCGGCCCTTATTATTATATATTACAGACCCCCTCTACCTGCCATACACTTTAGCACATAAGAAAAACACCCAACATGTAGTATCAGCTTGTTTCCTATAATACCGTCCCTTGTATTTATGCCTTTACAAAAATAGGCTTTTCTGTTAGTATCAGCGCATTAAACCGTACTTATTCCAATCAAGGTATTCTCGTGAGAATAAAAAAACTCAGCATACAGGGCTTTAAATCCTTTGCAGATAAGGTTGTCCTTAACCTCGCCGCCGAGCCCGCCGCTATCATCGGGCCAAACGGCTGCGGAAAGAGCAATATTATCGACGCCATTCGCTGGGTTACAGGCGAGCAGAACGCCAGGCATCTGCGCGGCAAAAACATGGAGGACATCATCTCCAACGGCTGCGAGAGCAGAAAGCCCCTTGGTATGGCAGAGGTAATACTTACCTTCAGCAACGAGCGGGGTCATGCCCCTGCGCGTTTCGCCTCTTTCAGCGAGATAGAGGTAGCGCGCCGTCTTTACAGGTCAGGCGAGAGCGAGTACTACATTAACAAGGTCAAGTGCCGCCTCCGTGACGTAGCAGACCTCTTTACTGATACGGGCATAGGCAAGCAGGGATACTCCATCGTAGAGCAGGGACAGGTCAGCTGGCTTATTAACGCACGGCCTGAGGAGCGAAGAGTCCTCTTCGAGGAGGCCGCCGGAATTAATAAGTTCAAGCACAAACGAGATACAGCACTACGCAGACTTGCCTCCACAAAAGACAATCTTCTTCGCGTAAGCGATATCATCAGCGAGGTAAAGCGTCAGCTTAACTCCCTGAACCGTCAGGCAAAAAAAGCCGAGCGCTACAGGGTCGCAAAAGATGCCTTAAAAGAAGTAGACCTGCGCCTTACCGCCATTGAGTACGGCCTGCTGCAGGACAAACGCCTTGAGAATCAAAAAAAGATAGCCGAGGCTGAAGACCTTGGCGCCGGCCTGCTTGCCGAGGGCGCACGACTTGAGTCAGGACGCGATAACTCTCAGAGCGAACTCTCAGGCCTTGAGGAACGCTACAGAGTTGTAGAAGAAAGGGTCTACACACTTGAGAAGACTCTCTCAGAGGAAGAACGCAAGGCCGAGGTCGCGCGTATTCGCTCCGAGGAGCTGGCGCGAAATAACGCGAGACTACAGGGTGAGATTAGCGAAACTGCGACAAAAAAAGATCTTGCAGCAAAGGGACTCAGCGAGACTGAGGATGCCCTTGAAGAGGCCGGTCTCTCCATGACAGAGAGACAAAAAGAGCTGGATATTCTCTCTGCCGACCTTAAGGCCGCAGAAGATGAGCTGCAGGGCCGCCGCGAAGTAGAAGGAGGCTTAAAGGCCCGTCTTGTTGAGGAGAACGCGCGACTCTCGAATATCAGATTTTCCATTCAGACCGCCATTAAAGACGAGGCCAGAGAGCGGGAGCGGGAAGCAAAGACCGGTGCCGGCATAGTAAACGCGCGCCAACGTATTGATTCGCTCACCGAGCCTCTCGCCGTGCTGCAGCAGGATATTACTGAATCCACAGAAAAAGGCGAGTCTCTGGAGACATCTATAGAGGAGCTGTCTCGAAGGCTTGAGGGCCTTGAGGGGCGTAAACAAACCCTTGAGAGTAAGATAGAGGGCGGCAAAGAATCACGCGCCGCTGACAATTCACGCCTCAATACCCTGCTGGAGATGGAGAGAAACCTTGAGAACATCCACGGCGGCGCACGCTCTATACTAAAAGAGGGAAAGCTCCGCGGTGTACACGGTATTATCGCCGATTATATAGATACAAACCCCGGCTACGAAAAAGCCGTAGAGGCGGCCCTCGCCGAAAAACTCGAGTACGTAATCGTAGAGGGTCAGGGAGAGACCCTTGATGCCATAAGTTTTTTAAAGACTAATGCCGGCGGCAGAGGCAGCTTTGTACCCATGCGCGAGTTACGCCCCGCGCCAAGCGCCGTTCCGGCAGGTTACGCAGCCGGCAGCGGAGTTAAGGCCATCGGCGATGAGATAAAGATACGCGACGGCTACAGCCATATTGTCAATACCCTCTTAGGAGATACAATCATAGCGCAAGACCTCAATGAGGCCATAAAGATCTGGAGCACAGAGGGCCTATTCAAGACCATAGTCACCCTTGAGGGTGAGAGGCTTAGCTCCGATGGCGTTATCACCGGCGGAGGCCTTGAAGCCTCTGACGGGGGAATACTACAGCGCAGAGGCGAGATAAAGGCGATAAAAAAGAGCCTTAACCTCCTTGAGACAAACCTCGGCGAGCTTACTGAGGAGATGAGAGGCCTTGAGGAAGAAATAATCTCAGGACGGCGTGAGCTCGATGAGCATAAGGCCAGTCTTCACCGGGTAGAGATAAAACAAGTCAATACCGGCAGTGAGATAAAGAGACGGGAGAACGAATTACAGACGCTGCGCGAGCTGCGGCAGAACCTTGAGAAGGAGCAGAATACTGCCACCGAGGCCCTCCTGGCCATCTCGGAAAAGAATAAAAATCTTCAACGAGAGAGAGAGGCGCTTGAGGAGTCTCTTGCAGTAAATGATAAAGAACTCCTACGCCTCGGAAATGAGTCATCTCTCATAGAGGAAAAAAAGAGAACTATCTCGACCTCAGTTACGGCAGCGAAGGTGGAGCTTGCAAGGGTTACAGAGCGCCGCGGCGCCCTCGAAGCTCGACGCGGCGACCAGCAGCGCCTCATTACAGAACTCGCCGACTTATTCCTTCAGCGAGCTGATGAGAAGGCCCGCTCCGAGGCGGAGATAGAGGATAAGAAACAATTATCCCTCACTATAAAAAATAAGATAGAGAGTCTATACAAAGAGTTACGCACTGCGAAAGAGGGCCGTACAGTAGAAAAAGAAGGCCTGCAGGCCGTGACTGAACGTATACAAGAGTCCGATGGCGCTATAAAGGCCATTGAAGATAAGCTCAGAAGACTGGAAGAGCAGAAAGGAACGCTGGGTTTTGGCCTAAAAGAAATTGAGATGAAGGTGGCGAGTCTTGAGGAAAAGATGGCCGAGAGATACGGCCTCAGCCTTGATGACCTTGCGCGCCCTCTTGGAGAAGAGGGTGCAGTTGACAAAGAAGATGGAACAATAGATGAAGCAGCGGATCCGGCGGCCCTAAGAGAAGAGCGTGATAAAATTCGCGCTAAAATTCTCTCTATGGGCGAGGTAAGCCTCTCGGCCCTTGAAGAATACAGAGAGCTTGATGAGCGTCATACCTTCCTACTTAAGCAACATGAAGACCTCACCGCCTCCATGGAGGGTCTTCACAAGGCCATAGCCCGTATCAACAGGACTACACGCGCCATGTTCAGCGCAGCCTTCAAGGAGATTAACGAGAAATTTACAGAGAACTTCCCCAAATTGTTCCGCGGCGGTCATGCCGAGTTGCGCCTCCTTGATGAGACTAACATACTTGAGTCGGGTATAGAAATAGTAGCGCAGCCGCCGGGAAAAAAGCTGCAGAACCTCACACTGCTCTCAGGAGGCGAGAAGGCCCTCACGGCCGTATCACTCATATTCTCCATATTTTTAATAAAACCCAGCCCCTTCTGCCTGCTTGACGAGGTTGACGCACCTCTTGACGAGGCCAATATCGACAGGTTTAATGCCTTTGTGCGAGACATTTCCAACATAAGCCAATTTATTCTTATTACCCACAACAAGAGAACCATGGAGATGGTCGAGCGTCTCTACGGCATCACAATGGAAGAGCCCGGCGTATCAAAGGTCGTTAGCGTTAAATTCTAATTCCTTACGCCACGCCCCTTACCCCCAAGCCTGCATACCCCGCTAATAAGACAAGATTAAATGTCTACCATTACTCACCGCTCCCCCTACTCTGTAAGCACCTTGTCTTTACTCTTGCCCTGCGGTAATATGAGAGACTGGTGACTAAGGCAAAAGGGCGTTATAAGTTAATTATATGAGAGTAGAGACCATAATCTTGAGGTATTGTGAGCGATTGC
>CAZEBZ010000025.1:0-25459 GCA_964510775.1 uncultured Thermodesulfobacteriota bacterium | reverse complement strand
CGGCGAGCGCAGGTGAGGCGGGCAAGGGTTTTGCCGTTGTGGCAAACGAGGTAAAGGAGCTTGCAAAGCAGACGGCAGAGGCCACAAAAGAAGTAGTAAAGCAGATTGAGGAGATGCAGAGCAATACCGTAGTAGCCGTAAGGGCCATCGGCGAAGTTGCGGCGACTATTAATGATATAAATGAGATAAACACCTCAATAGCGGCCTCCGTTGAGGAACAAGACGCAACGACTAACGAGATTTCCAAGACCACGTCACAGACGGTAACTGACATGGAAGGCGTATCAGGCAATGTGGAAGAGGCCGCACTTGGCGCCGAAGAGCTGGCAAAGAACGCAGCGGAACTCTCACAGGGCGTGCTTGAAATCTCAAATAATGTAAAAGAGGCCGCGGCGCGTGTCAGCGATGTCTCTTCAGGCATACAGATAGTCAATGAGGCTTCCCTGAACACCCTCGGTTCTGTAAAAGATGTGCATCAGAGCATCGATGACCTCTCAACAGTAACTGGCAACCTCAATGACCTTGTGGGTCAATTTATAATTGACGAGAACCATAACAGCAGAGGACGGCAGGTTAGAGAAGGAAGACCACGTCAGGGTAAAGACGGCATCAGACCTTTTATCGCCTGGAATGACCGGTACAGCGTTAGCGTAAGCGCATTCGATACTCAACACAAACGCCTCTTCAACCTCATTAATGATGTCCATGAGGCAATGGCAATGGGCTCAGGAAAAGAACGAATGGGAGAGATACTTGACGAGCTAATAGATTACACGGCAAAACACTTTCAAGAAGAAGAGACGCTTATGAAAAGCTCCGGTTATGAGGGGTACGATGATCATAAGGAGAAACATGCAGCCCTTGTTGACTCAGTACTTACCTTCAAGAGTGATTTTGACAGAGGTACGGCAGAGGTAGACCTTAAGCTCATGAGTTTTTTGAAAGACTGGCTCTCCAAGCACATAATGGGTACAGACATGAGATACAAAAAATTCTTCAAGAAAAAGGGTTTTGCGAAAGTGGCCTGATGCCATTGATAAAAGCCTCGGATAAAATATGAGACAGAGACCTTTATTGTGCATCACATAGGCACCAGAGCATACAGTTATATGGAAGAAAAAAGACCACATCTTACAAGGAGCAGCTGATGCAATACGCTACATTTTATATTGATAAGGCCTTCTACGGTATTCCTATCCTTACGGTGAGGGAGATAAGCAGGTTCTTCACCATTACCCCCATTCAGGGCGCGGATGAGCGTATTGAGGGCCTCCTTAATCTGCGCGGTCAGATAGTTACGGTCTTAAACCTCGGCAAGTGTCTTCACACAACACCTGTGCCCCTAACAGAGGCCTCACGTATTATTATTCTAAAGACCGACGAGGACCTAAGCCCCGAGGCCGTTGAGAGCGGCATAAGCACGGCCCCTGACACATTAGCCCTGCTTGTAAGCCGTATCGGAGACGTGGTAGACGCCGATGATAATAATATCGACTCAACTCCGCCCCATCTAAGCGGCAGCTATGTCTCAGGAGTAATTCAACAGGGCAGCGAGCTTCTCACCTTACTCAAGACAGAGTGGTTATGCTCCCTTGAAGATAATGAAAGTATTCAGATAGCAGGTAATGGGTAAAGAATAAAGTAAAAGGGTTTATAGCATAGAGTGCGGTTTGGTACTAAAAGATAACGGGCATCTATTAAGTATGCCAAGAAGCATAATGCGATAAGCCTATATGCAGAGGAGCAGGCCTTGAAAAGTAAGAATATAAGAGTTCTGATTATTGATGATTCCGTAACATACAGGGCAATACTCTCACAGGTAATCTCCACTATTGAGGGCTGCGAGGTCATTGGCGTAGCCACTAACGGCCAGGTAGGGCTCGACATGACAACGGCCCTTAAACCTGACCTTATTACCCTTGACATGGAGATGCCTGTTATGGACGGTCTTGAGACGCTGCGACATCTCACCGAGAAGTTCCGCGATACGGGTGTCATAATTGTCTCATCTGCCAACGCGCACTCTGCCGACCATACAGTGGAGGCCCTCAGCATAGGCTGCCTTGAGTTTATCGTCAAACCAAACACAAACAGCCTCGGTGATGCCCAGGAGGCACTGAAGGAGCAGATTCGCCGCGTACTCTCAATATACCGCAAGAAAAAGGGCGAAGAGGCAGGTCAGACAAGACCTCATAAAAAAGCACTCTCTTCATCCGATAATGCCCTGCCCGTAAAGAACAATAGGATAAGAGTGCCGCGAAGAGTGGAACTCATAGCCATAGGCTCATCAACAGGAGGGCCTCGAGCCCTTGAAGAGCTCATTCCCGCACTTCCCGCGCACACCCCCGTGCCCATAGTCATTGTTCAGCACATGCCGGCGCTCTTCACAAAGTCACTTGCAAAAAATATCAATGAGAAATCAGCCCTCACCGTCTGCGAGGGTAGCGACGGGCAGAGAATAGAAGCAGAGAATGTCTACATAGCCCCCGGCGGCAGGCATATGACTATAACTAAGGGCAAAGATGGAAGACCTCACATTATGATGAATGACGAGGCCCCGGAGAACTCATGCCGTCCCTCTGTTGACGTACTCTTCAGATCACTTACAAACGCTTATCGGCCAGAGAGAGTCCTCTGTGTCATTCTCACAGGCATGGGCGCCGATGGCGTGAAAGGCGTAAGAAACCTCCAGACACAAGACGGCGGCTACTGTATTACTCAATCTGAGAAATCATGTGTCGTCTACGGCATGCCCCGCTCAATAGATGAGGCAAAGCTCACTCATGAGGCCCTGGATCTTAAACATATAGCAAAAAAAATTACGAGCATCTGTATGCCTTAATATGAGGAGAGAGAGAAAAAAATCTCAACTTAACAGCGAGATTTAATCTATATAGACTTATTATGCCCTAAGCCTCGATTCGCAGCACAAGACAAGAGGACAGAAAGATTATGGCTATAAGCAAAGAAGAATTCGACCTTTTTAGAGACTACATTAAGAGTAAGAGCGGCATTACCCTCAACTACGGCAAGGAGTATCTCGTAGAGAACCGCCTATCCGTACTTATGGCTCAGAACGGCTGTGAAAACTTAAAAGACCTATACAAGAAAATATCTCTTAATGGCAGCGCCCTGGGCAAGAAGGTCATTGACGCCATGACAACCAATGAGACACTCTGGTTCAGGGACGCAACTTTTGTAGAGAGTGTTGAGAATAAAATCATACCTTGGCTCGTGAAAAAAGCGCAGACAAAGACCATTCGTATCTGGAGCGCCGCCAGCTCTACAGGTCAAGAGGCCTATTCCATAGCCATGCTTATTGACTCTGCACTTACAAAACTTGGCTCAGCCGCTCCTGCGGCAAGCAGATTTCAGATTATAGGAACAGATATATCTCCATCAGTAATCTTTATTGCCGTTGCCGGCAGATACAGCCAGCTCGCTGTCTCTCGCGGCATGCGTCCGGAGTTTCTTACGCGCTACTTTAAAAAAGAGGGCGTAACATATACCATTGACGAAAAACTCCGCAAGATGGTCTCCTTCAAGCAGCTCAACCTTACAGACTCATTCCTTACCATGGGCAAGTTTGATCTCATACTCTGCCGCTACGTCCTGATTTATTTCGACGAAGAGCTCAAGCTCAAGATATGCAGCAAGTTTCACCAGGCCCTTGATTCAGAGAGTCTTCTGTCCATAGGTGCTACGGAGTCCTTACGGGGAGCTACGGATTTCTCTCGTATAATGACCGGTCGAAGCACCTTGTACTACCCCATATCTAATAAAAGCGAGACGTTCACAGGATTTGAGGGCTAAAAAGTATAATAACTTAAGGGCCTAAGAGCAGGTATAAGGGAGACGTAATGAAGATACTTACTGTAGATGACTCCAGAATTATAAGAAAAATTATCAAAGGCGTCATAGAGACCCTTGATTACGAGACAGCAGAGGCTGATTGCGGAGACGCGGCCCTTGAGGTACTTGGCAGGGAGAGTAAAGAGATAGCCCTTGTCCTTCTTGACTGGAATATGCCGGGCATGAACGGCCTTGAGGTACTTCAAGCCATTAAGGCAGATGCTTCTCTAAGAGAAATTCCCGTGATGATGGTAACGACAGAGGCGGAAAAGAGCAACATTGTCAAGGCCATACAGAGCGGCGCCGCCAACTACCTTACAAAACCCTTTGAGCATGAAGAACTCACGGCAAAGATTATGGAGTGTCTCGGTATGGGAGGCATATAATGAAAACAACAGCGCGAAAAGAAGTAATGAAAACACTCTGCGCAATCGAGAACATACCGACGCTCCCGCAGGTAGTTACTCGGCTACAGACAGAGATGGCCTCTGATAATGCCTCTATCGCAACTATTTCAGCGATAATTCACGAGGATCCGGCGATTACCCTCAAGGTTCTAAAGGTAGCCAACTCTCCTATCTACGCACTGGCACAGAAGGCTACTGATGTTAGAGACGCCGTACGTATCCTGGGCTTCAAGGAAGTCTATAAGATAGTAATGAGCATGTCCACACTCAACCTCTTTAACAAGACAACTCATATAGACTACAGACGCTTCTGGAGTCATTGTCTAAGCGTAGCCTTCGCTACAAAGGCCATTGTAGAGTTCTCAGGAGATGAGTGCCGCATAGCTGAAAAGATTCACTTAGAAGATCTCTTTATAGCCGGACTACTCCACGACATAGGCATACTTGTCCTTGATCAATATGTACCTCAACTTTATGATAATGTTCTTGAAAAAGTCTCTAAGCTCGGCGATGTGCCTCTCTACGGCGTAGAGTATGAGTGCCTCGGTATTTCACACGGTGAAGTCGGTGAGTTTCTTCTCAATAAGTGGTACATCCCCGCCCATATCTCCTCAGCAGTAGCCTTTCATCACAAGACTGAGAACGTAGCCAAAGAGAGAGAACTGGCGCAGATTATCCACATTGCCGACTTTATATGTAATAACCAGGGGCTTGATAACGGCCTCGGTGTACCGCCCACCTCTTTCTCAGATGAGGCGTGGAGCAGCCTTCACCTCTCTATTGAGGATATTGAAAAAATTATTGATAAGGTACGCGTAGAGTCTGAGCACTCCGCTCTTCTTATGTCCATAGCCTGATATCTCAATTTTGTCTAATCTCATATAAATTTAGAGAGGTAAAAATGAGTGAGCACATAGAAAACAATTCAATACTTAAGGAAGGACTTCAAAAAGCCCTCACCTCTTTTTTTGATACCATGATAGGCACAGAGGCCACTTACAAAGAAGGCGGGGAGTCTCAGGCATTTACACTCACGGCTGATGTAGCGGGCATAATGTACTTAAAGGGAGATACCCTCGGTATGGTAGCCTGTGGGGTCTCTAATGAACTGGCGCGTACTATAATAAGCAAGATGACAGGCATTGAAGAGGCCGAGCTAAGTAACGACATTATTTCAGACGGCCTTGCCGAGATAGTCAATATACTCTGCGGTTTTATCAAGACACAGTACCCTCAGCTCGCAATAAACCTCACCCCCCCCCTCTCACTTATCGGCGGGCAGACAACGCTCTACTGGAAACTTGCCCACCCCTCCATTACGATGGACTTTGATATTGAGGGCAGCCTGCTTACTATCGCGGCCTCTCTATAAGTCAGGGCTTGAAATTCATGTAAGCCGCCGCCATGCTTAAACTAAGAAACCCTCCTCCTTCCCCCCCCCTACGCCCGCCCTCACTTGACAGAGGCGGCAAAATAGTATCTATTATATCTAAGAAAGTCATCTCTGAGGGCTTGTTCAAAAGCCTTGCTGAAGATGAGATTAAGGAGATATTTTTAGTGATACATAAAAAGATACTTGGAGCAGTCCTGCTCGCGCTGATGCTTTTACCCCTTTCATGGTCTACTGCAGATGCGCGCCAGCGAAAAGGTGAGGTTGTTCTTGATATAACCATAGAGGCTAAAGAGGACAACAGTGATACGCGGCTCTGGCTCCCCTACCCTGTATCTGACAGGGATCAGACCATTGAGGATATGTCTATTAAGGGCAACTTCACAGAGAGCGGTGTCTACAGCCACGGTGAGAACGGAAACCTCATGCTCTACGCAGAGTGGTCAAGACCTGTTAAGAACCGCAGCCTGCGTCTAACTTATGTAGCTACGGCAAAGGAAAGAGTAAGAAAGAATTTCACCTCGTCATCAGATGAGGTAATACCTGTTGAGGTAAAGAGGTATCTTAATGGCACGGAGTTTGTCCCCCTTGACGGAGCCGTAGGCAAGATAGCCGGTAAAGTAACAAGAGGAAAAAAAGGAACAACGGAAAAAGCCCGCGCTGTTTACGACTGGGTAGTGGAAAATCTCACAAGAGACCCTCACGTGAAGGGATGCGGTCTCGGCGATGTAGAGGTTACCCTTGCCAAACGGAGCGGCAAATGCGCTGACATCAGCACTGTCTTTGTAGCCCTCGCAAGGGCCGCTGGCGTTCCGGCAAGAGAGGTCTTCGGGCTACGCCTCGGTAAAAAAGACGTCTCGGACATTACGGGAGGCTACCACTGCTGGGCGGAGTTCTACGACCCGGGATACGGCTGGGTTCCTGTAGACCCCGCGGACGTAAGAAAGATTATGCTCATTAAGGGCCTGAACCTCAAAGAAGCAAAGCAGTACCGTGAGTATTACTTCGGAGCTGTAGACGAGTTCAGGGTAGCGCTGGGAAGAGGCAGAACAGACTACCTCGCCCCAAGACAGAGAGGCGGCGCCGTAAGCTACTTCATGTACCCCTACGCCGAGGTAGACGGCAGACCTCTTGAGTGGCTTGCCGCGCAGAAAAAACTCAAGTATAAGAATACCTTTACGGCTATTCCTTAAGATTAAGGTTTAAAACATTCTACTCCTTTAAGATGAAAAAGGCGCAAGAAAAACATCAAGAGCCGGAAGAATAAAAAGCATGACAAAGACAGCTCTCACCACAAATGAATGCGCAGCCGCGCTAAAAGCCATGTCTGACAAGACAAGGCTCCTTATCTTGAAAATCCTCTTCAAAGGTGAAAAATGCGGCACAGAGCTTGCCCGTGAACTCGGCACGAGCCAGCCCCATATTGCCCATCACCTGAATATCCTAAAGACCGCCAAACTTGTAGACTGCCGCCGTGACGGCAAGCGCGTCTGCTATCATCTGCACAGCGCCGTCTATGAGGCCATGAGAGAGAAAAACTCACAGACCATAGACCTTGGCTGCTGCACCATGACCTTTAAATACAAGTAAGTTATAGCTCTGCTTTTTTTTGTGACATTGTATGCAAGTTCCTATATAGTTAGATACAAGCAAGGAGATGCCCATGAAGGCAAAAAAAATCTTTACCATCTTAGCCCTATTCTTAACAGCAGCCCTGCTCTCTGTCTCAGGTGGTAATGCCGAGGCCGAGGTAGTTACAATAAGACTCGCGGGCTCAACTACTGTGCTGCCTGTTGCCGCGAGGGCCGCAGAAAAATACATGACAGCCCACCCCAGTGTCCGCATAACCGTGAACCCCGGAGGCTCAGGCGTTGGAGTAAAGTCCATTGGCAGAGGGCTTGTTGAGATTGGCATGGTCTCACGGGAGATATCTGATAAAGAGAGAGAGCGCTTCAGGGACACAGACTTTAATGTAATAAAATTCGCAAGAGACGCCGTTGCCGCCGTAGTATCCAGCGAGGTATATGAGAAAGGGGTAAGGGCCCTTACAAGAGAGCAGATAAGGGCTATTTACAGCGGTAAGATAAATAACTGGAAGGAAGTGGGCGGCCCAGACCGCCCTATTTTCGTCATAGACAAAGAGGCTCACAGGGGTACGCGCCACGTTTTCATGGAGTACATATTTGGAGTAAAGACGCCTGTAGCCCACGGCTCAGACCTTGTCTCAGGCTCAAACAATGAGGAGCAGAGCAAGGTAACCTTAAGCGACTCGGCCATAGGCATGTTGTCCATTGCCTGGATTAATAAAGACGTTCGAGGCGTAGCCATAATAGAAGATAACAAGGCAATAGAACCTACGGTAGCTAACATCGTAAACGGCTCATACCCCATCTCACGAGACCTTAACTTTATTACAGAGGGGCGGCCAGGAGGTCAGGTAAAGGCCTTTCTTAATTACATACTCGGCCCATTGGGGCGAAAAATAATTACGGAGTCGGGCTATGTCCCTCTTCAATAAAGATAGTACTGCGCGGTTTTTATTCGCCGCGAGTTTTCTCATAACAATAGGGCTCTCACTTGTAATACTAATCTTTCTCGCAACTGAGAGTCTGCCTGTGCTTCGCCATGAGGGTCTGGGGTTTATTACCGGTAAAGACTGGTACGTTGCAGGCGAGGTCTACGGGGCGCTGCCCATGATATACGGCACCCTTGCAGTTACTATAGTAGCCTTTTTTATCGCCCTGCCCCTCGGTATAGGCAGCGCAGTAATCACCTCAGAGCTGCTAACGGGAGCGCCGCGCCATATTCTTAAGTCTCTTATGGAGCTCCTCGCGGCGATCCCCGGCGTTGTCTACGGCCTAATCGGCATAGTCTTACTTACAACAACAGTTAAAGACATATTTGGCCTCTTAGACGGCAACACCATACTTTCAGCAGGCCTTCTCCTTGGCATAATGATACTGCCTACTATCATGACGCTCTCTGATGACGCCATGAGGAGCGTACCGGGCGAGCTTCGAGGTCAGGCACGCGCCCTTGGCCTTACAGGCGGCGAGACGATATGGCGCGTAGTGCTTCCGGGCGCAGGCAGGGGCATTACAGGCGCTGTTCTTCTTGGCCTCTCACGGGCTATGGGAGAGACCATCTCCGTAATGCTTGTCATCGGGAGCATTGACCGCCTCCCCACTCCTATCTACAATATCTTAACATCAGGGGAGTCCATTACCTCAAAGCTTGGCAGAGAGGGCGCCGAGGCACTTGGCATGGGTCTCCAATGGAGCGCGCTCGCGGCCCTCGCCCTTATATTATTTCTATCAGTTATGGCCCTTACCCTTGCGGGAAATATCATCCGAGGCGGGCCCCGCGCGAGGCCAGCGAGAAAAGCCATAGCGGGTAAGGGATAGAAGGGCTGTCATGAGAAGAGTAAAAAATATATGCTTTCTTGGGTTATGCCTTATTGCCGCCGCAGTTGCGCTCTCCCTCTTATTCATCATACTCGCCTTTATCCTCACCCGCGGTGCGCCGGCGATAAGCCTCGCCTTTTTAACAGAGGCCTCAAGTGATTTTGGCGCAAGCGGCGGTATCTTCTATCAACTCACGGGAACAGTACTCCTTATGGCTACGGCGGGGGTAATTTGCCTGCCCATTGCCCTCGGCACGGCCATATTCAGCTCAGAGTACCTGCGGCCCTCTTTCAAAGAGAGGGCCGACCTCTTTATCTACGCACTTAACGGCGTGCCTACTATAATATTCGGTCTATTCGGTTATGTGCTCCTTGGCGCGTGGCTGCATCTTGGCGTATCATGGCTTACAGGCTCCATAATACTTGCCATGATGATACTTCCCACAATGACCGTCTCCATAGACGAGGCCATCTCTGCCATACCCAGTAAATACAGAGAGGCAGGTCTCGCACTTGGCCTTGGAAGATGGTCGTTTATATCTGCCGTTATTCTTCCACGCTGCCTCTCAGGTATTCTTACGGGCTTATTTTTAGGTCTTGCGCGCGCCGCTGGCGAGACAGCGGCAATAATGTTTACTGCCACGGCCTTCTCCGGCGCAAGATTTCCGACAAGCATATCTGAGCCCGTAAGCACACTTCAGACACATATCCTCGTACTCGCAGGTGAGGCCACAAACCCCCGCGCCCTTACCAATGCCTGGGGCGCCGCCTTAATACTCGTGTCCCTTGTCATGGGCCTAAGCCTCATGGCCATGATTGTCAGGACACAGCTTAAGACAGAGGCAGGCAGATGAGCGAGTTATTCAGGCTGGAAGAGACATCCCTCTACTTTGGCTCCGAGGCTGTACTTAAAGACGCGGACCTTACAATAAAAAAAGGGCGCACCACGTGCATAATTGGCCCCTCAGGCGCCGGAAAAAGCACACTGCTCCGCTCACTTAACAGGATGAACGACTTAATCACCGGTTTTCATCATAAAGGCCGTATTTTTTACAATAATAGGGATATATACGGCAAAGGACAGAGCGTGGAAGAGCTTCGGCGAGGCGTAGGCATGGTCTTTCAAAAGCCCTGTTTATTCCCTGGCTCTATATTTGATAACGTCGTCTTTGGCGCAAGACATATAAGGGAGAAGAAAAAAGAAGGTCTTGAGGTAATCGCAGAGGAGTCGCTGCAGGCCGTAGGGTTATGGTCTGAGGTGAGACACAGACTCCATAGCTCGGCATTGGCGCTCTCAGAAGGACAGGCGCAGCGTCTTGCCATAGCCCGAGCCCTCGCCGTAGGCCCTGATGCGCTGCTCCTTGACGAGCCTACCTCGGCACTTGACCACCGAGCTGCAGGCAAGATAGAAGAGCTCATAAGAGAGCTTGGAGAAAAGATGACTATCGTCATGGTGACACACAGGCTTGAGCAGGCACGGGCCCTTGCACATTATGTAGTCTTTGTCTGCGAGGGCAGGATATGTGAG
This sequence comes from uncultured Thermodesulfobacteriota bacterium, assembly GCA_964510775.1. Classification (GTDB taxonomy): domain Bacteria; phylum Desulfobacterota; class GWC2-55-46; order GWC2-55-46; family JADFVP01; genus JAJRZX01. Next base: position 14,879 of record CAZEBZ010000025.1, on the reverse strand, counting down.
GCAGGAGAGGCAGAGAGCATATTTAACCACGCGGAAAAGATAGAGACACGCTGCTATATCGAGGCGCCTTAATTCCGCGAGAGAGTAGCCGCCCCCGTACATAGAGGCAAATGCGCCTTGACAATCACCACTTTTCCAGTTTATCATTAAAGTATTAAAAATATTGAAAGGACGGAATACACTCAACTATGTTCAGACTCAGCAGGGCTGCGGAATACTCAATAAGAGGGTTATTGTACCTCTCGGAAAAAGGCAGTAAATCACCGACTGATATAGAAAAAATATCAATCGTAGCAGAGGTGCCCACGGCGTATCTCGCCAAATTATTCCAGACCCTTGTAAAAAAAGGCTTCGTGCGCTCCATGCGCGGCCCCGAAGGCGGCTTTATCCTCCTTAAAAACCCCGAAGAAATTACTCTCCTTGAGATAATCGAGGCAGTTGAGGGGCCAATCTTCCTTAATGATTGCCTCATACAGAATGATTACTGCCCAAGAGAGAAGAGATGCCCTATACACGACGTCTGGAAAGACGCTGAGAAGGCCTTTCTCTCACGCCTTCGCGAGTGTACCTTCAGTGACCTCGTTAATAGAGGTATTGAGAAGAAAAAAGGCCAGAGAGAAGACCCCTGTCTCGGCCTTGTCTCAAATATGGATGGACGGGTCTAAGGAGACCTTTTCCTGCAACACCCCGCCTGACTAAGGACGAATGTGCTAAGAACGAAATAATCCTCTGAGACCATACCAACGACGATAAGAGAGTCATCTTATCTTAGATAATATCGAGTAAAAATTCTAAAAACCTCTTCATCTCAGACTGATCCTTAAGGTAGTAATCCGACTCCCCGCTTGTGCCTATGGAGACTGATACGCCTATACCCTTTAAGACCTTGTAGGCATCCTCGTCAGTCGTATCATCACCGGTGTATATAACCTCCCTTCCCGGCATCATGGTATCGCATATCCATTTCACGGCATCGCCCTTGTTCCAGATGTCACGGGGCCGTATCTCAAAGACCTTCTTCCCCGAAGTTATCCGCAGCGAGTCCTCATGCCCCTGGACAATACTGAAGAAGATATCAAAAAAATCAGCGAGCTGCTTTGTCTTGACTTGCCTGTAGTGAATGGATACGGTGACGCCCTTATCCTCAATGATTACGCCATTTATGCCGGCTACTGCAACGGCAAGTTTATCTAAAATATCCTCTATAAGCCCCCGCTTCTCAGTCTCGCTCTGCGTTACGACGACACCGCCGCCATCCCATATCTCAGCGCCGTGGTTACCGGCGTAAATAAGGTCAGGGATACCTACGCGCGCTCTAATATCACTGAGGCTGCGGCCGCTTATGACGGCAACTCGTGTCTTCTTCTTAAGGCGCAGTATAAGGTCGCGCATCTGTGGTGCAAGCCTCGCCTTATCAGGGGTAGAGACTATAGGGGTAAGGGTGCCGTCAAAATCAAGAAATACCGCCGGAGGGCCCGGAGAATCGGCGCCAAGAATCATGGAAACATCATCGGGATAATCAAAGACATAACGCAGGCTCTCGTCCATAGAAGAGGAGACTCTGAGTATGGCGCGAATTATATCGAATATCCAGCGATAAATATCATGGTCTCGCACATGTGCGCGAAGCGCCGACATACGGGCCTTCTTTTTTTTATCAGATAAGAGCAGCGCGGCTTTTATCTTATCGGCAAAGTCCTCTACGTCATAGGGGTTTACAAGGAGGGCGCCCTCGAGCTCCTCGGCGGCCCCTGCGAACTCACTTAGGATTAAAATCCCCTTCTCGTCTACCTGCGAGGCGATAAACTCCTTTGCCACAAGGTTCATACCGTCATAAAGGGAGCTGACGACGGCTATATCTGCGAGCCTGTAGTATACGGAAAGATCCTTAACCTCGGCTTTTTTATCAAGATATACTACAGGGCGCCAGCCGTCATGGGCAAAGCGCCTGTTTATCTTGTTCACAAGGGCCTCAACGGCCTCCTTATAAGTAATATAAGGCTGACTCATCCGTGTAGGCACGGCTATCTGCACAAAGGTGAATCTGCCTCTAAAACTCCTGTATTTCTCAAAAAACAGGTTTATGGCCTGCAGCCTCTTAATAAGGCCCTTTGTATACTCAAGTCTGTCAACTCCGATGCCGAGGTAGCCGTCAATCTTAATCCTGCTGCGTATCTTTTTTATAGTGTTAACAGTGCTCTTAGAGGCGGCGACGTTGTTGAACCTCTCAAAATCAATACTAATGGGAAAGGACTCTATCCTTGTAAGATGGCCGTTGTAGGAGACTGTATTATTCTCGTAATCCACCTCGGCGTCCACAAAGCACTCCCGTACACAGTCCATGAAGTTTCGAGTAAAAAGCGGTATCTGAAAACCCAGCAGGTCGTTACCAAGGAGCCCCTCGATAAGCTCCTTTGCCTGTGGGCAAACCCTGAAGGAGAACCAGTTAGGCCAGGGTATATGCCAGAAGTGCATAAGAGGTAGGTCGGGTATTTTCTTCTTTATCATCGCCGGTGCAAGGCAGAGATGATAATCATGAAGCCATACGATAGAGTCGGCGCGTGCCTCGCTTATTACGGCCTCGGCGAATTTTTCATTAACCTTTACGTAATCGCGCCAGAATTTTTTCATAAAAAAAACTCTGTCAAGAGAGAGATGACAGAGCGGCCAGAGCATGTGATTGGAGTACCCGTTATAATAATTATTAACCTCTCGCGAGGTTAACCAGACACGTTTAAGCGTATAGGAGGGGTTATCAGGCGGCACAGAGACGCGGTCATCAACAACGCACTCTTTATCGGCGTTGCCGCTGCCCCAGGCCACCCATGTGCCGCCAACTGCTCGAAGCACATCGTCCATAGCCGAGGTAAGGCCGCCTGCAGGTCTCTCTACCTTAACGCCCGTTGCCGTTTTTTTATGTACATAGGGCTCTCGGCTTGAGACCACAATGAGGGTTCTGTCTGCAAAATTCTCTTCTACAAGGGCCTTTAATCTGCTTATGCTCATAGCTCCAGGATGTGTCTGCCTTTATTCTCTACAGAATACCATACGCCGAGATAGTCTCTTATATGCCGTGTTATGAGAAAGTTGTTTCTTACGTGCTCCCTTGCCTCCTCGCCCATACGGCAGGCCATCTCAGGATCATTAAAGATTTGCCTTATCCTGAAGGCCGCGCCCTGTACGGAGTGAACAAGAAAACCCGTAAGGCCATGCTCTATCTGAAGGGGAATTCCGCCAACAGCTCCCGCGACAACGGGTTTGCCCTTCCACATCGCCTCGCTCACAGTAAGACCAAAACCCTCTTTTAGGGATTTTTGCACAACTACAGTAGCTGCCCTCTGCAAGGCGTTTATGTCTTTATTGCTAAATGGCGGCAGCATAAGTATGTGTATATCAGGGTCTCCGTTTGCCGCCTCCCTCACCTCCTGCAGCACGGCATCGGCCTCAGGGTCATCAGTTGCGGGGCTGCCTGCGAGCACGAGTATACAGTCGTTGTATTTTTTCACATCGCGGTAGGCCTCGATTACGCCTACGGGATCCTTAAATCGATCGAAACGAGAGACCTGAAGAATAATATTCCTATCTGTTGGCAGAGTGAACTTCGCCATAGTCTCTGCTATCTCTTCATCTGTAAGCTCTTTGTTCTTCTCGCTAAGTGGATCGATGGAGGGCGGAATAATAAACTCGTCCATATCCATGGGTTTCGCGAACTTGGAGACAGAGAATATAGAGGCGTCATAGAGCTTGCAGTACCGCTCCACATTCTCATAGACCTCATGCATGGGGTTGGAGATATCAATATGACACCGCCATATCCAAGTGCCGCCTTTTTTATACTGCACAAGGGGCACGGGCTGGGGATCATGTATAATTACGGCATCGGCCTCAAGATCCATGTTAGATGCGTTTTTCTCATTTATATCAAAGTGGTGCTGCCACATATTATCTGTAATTATCTCAATATTACCCTGCAGCGCGTTATGAACCTTTTTTGTCATATCAAAAAAAGCACCATCACCCTCAATTGCCTCCCAGCGTACATCTATTCCCAAATCTTTTAAAAAAGGCACCATCCTCACAAGTATCTCGGCTACGCCGCCGCCGGCGAGGGTGGAGTTAACATGAAGAAACTTTCTGCCTCTGAAAATATCACAGAGTTTCTTTACCAGTATGAGGTCGCCCTGCGGGGCTATGCCCGTATATAAATCTATCATCCCGTCATCATCTCCATATCACTGTGAACCTCTTCCTCTACAAAATCAATAATCTCATAGCGTATCTTCTCAATATTAAGCATAAAGGGGTCAATGGATGCTATCTTTTCAGCGAGTTTATCTTTTTGTAAAGTTTCTTTAATCCACTTGGAAAAATCTCCGCAGTCCTGACCAAGGCGTTTTCGGGCAAGATAAAAATGATAATATATACACCCCGCGTCTACATGTTTTATGGCCATTAAAAACTCAGCAAGATTAGTAGCCCTCATGCCTACGGGAAAGACAAAGTTAACAGTCTCGTTAAAGTAAAACTCATCTCCGGGAAGGGCCTCGCGGGGCTCAGGAAAACTTTCGAGGTATATATCAATTTGCTTCAGTATCTCGGCGCGCAGCTCGTCAATATGCTCAAAGGCGAAAATATCTATGTTACAGAGATACTCCGAGAGCGCCCTCTCCTCAAGGCACTCACCGGCCCAGTGCCCAAAGTCATTCGTATACTCAAGACCGTGTCCCTGGAGAAAATACTGATAGGTATGGTGAAAGATAGACTCTACGTTTATCGTCGAGATAAGCTCACGAAGCTCACGAAGTGTACGGGCACGCTGCCCCGTAGATTTAGTGAGACCAATGCACTGACGAAATTCAAAGTCGTTATTTACTGCTGCTTCCATTCTTTTCCTCCCTCACATAAACAGTCCTGTGGGGATATGGTATCTCAATCCCCTCTTTTCGAAAACGCTTAAAGATACGTTTTCGAAGTTCGTGCTGAACGAGATACTGGTCAACAAACTCCTTCACCTTGCAGATAAGGGTAAAATCCAACGAGCTATCGCCAAAACCAGGGATAAAACGGACAAAGGGGTTATCGGCCTCAGGCGCACCCACGAGCCCCGGAACCTCGCCTATGGCGGCCATAGCCTCCTCGGTAAGTACGCGCTCCACAAGATCGGGGTCCGAGTCATAGCTAACACCGACTTTAATGAGCAGACTCATCCATTTTTCCGGAAGATAATAATTCGTAACAATGGACTGGCTAAGCTTGCTGTTGGGGATTATCACCTCGTTGTTCCCCAGCATACGGATACGTGTCGTTCTCCATGTAATATCCTTTACATACCCCTGCTCTCCTGACTCAAGTTTTATAAAGTCTCCGACACGTACGGATTTTTCAAGGAGCACGTGAAGGCCCGCGAAAAAGTTGGTAAGGGAATCCTGGAGCGCAAGGGCAACGGCAAGACCACCTACGCCAAGGGCCGTTATAAGGGGCGTAATGGATATACCGAGAAGGGAGAGAACTATGAGGAAACCAACGATGAGGATAACGCCCTTAATTACGGCGTAAGTAAGACCCGTTGTTGGCAGGGCCACCTTACTTCTCCTCATATAACTCTCAAAAATCCTCCCCGAGAGGTTTGCCGCCACAAGGGTCATGGAAATGATGATAAGTATGTATATGCCCTTGGTGATGTAGTTCACATACCGTAGGGGCAGCGATGATACGGCTACGCCTACGTAAAGCCCTACGGCCACAGACCAGTAGATAGAGGGCGTGCGTATGGCCTGCAGCACTACATCATCAACATGGGACTTTGTGCGCGAGGCGCCTCTTTTGAGAATCCTTAAAACCGCGGATCTTACGATGAGCAGAACAACTATGATGGTTATGGTTACTGCGGCCGGTATGATAAATTCCTTGATGTTATCAAGGTCTTTTAAGTACTGCTCCATAAAGACTCCACGTCATTACATGTTCTTAGCCATAATGAAAAAGGTTCAGCAGTTACTGTAATAAGATAATATCTGCAGGTGAGTTTTACAAGCATTAACTGATAAAGGAAGAAGAACTCTCGAGTTGTTTAGTTATCATACAGGCCGCGGCAGAAAAAATCAAGAGAGCAGACTTCGCTGAATCTGCCTAAAAGACTTTTTTCTTAATAACCTCCTGCGAGCATGGAGGCGGCCTCAGTATCTACAAACCACCTTACCGAACCCAGGGCGTTACGTGTAAGAGAGGCGGGAAAGATGGCCGGATCAGGCTCGCCCTCAAGCACAGACTTCAGGGCCGCCGCCTTACCGGCGCCGGAGACAAGAAAGATTATATTAGCGGCCTTCTGAATAAGAGGCGGGGTAAAGGTTACACGCGTAGAATCGAGTTTTTCCACATACTCCGAGGTAACAAGTTTATCTCTCTCACTTAAAGAAGCAGAACCTGGAAAGAGAGATGCCGTATGACCATCGCCGCCCATTCCAAGGAGTATAAGGTCAAATGACGGCGTCTCGCCCGCGGCATTGACGAAAAAACTCCTCAATTCACGCTCATAGATATGGGCCGCCGAGGCTCCGAGCTCGCCCTCTATCCTGTGAATATTTTTTTCCAGAGCCCCTATCTTATCAAGAAGGTTAAGAGCGGCGCTGCCGTAGTTGCTCTCCTCGTCCTCTGGCGGAACGCAGCGCTCATCGCTCCAGAAAAAATGCACCCCCGGCCACCTGACACGCTCCTGAAAAGGACTTGAGGCAAGAAGGCCATAAAGGGGCAGCGGCGTAGAGCCTCCTGCGAGGGCTACGTTAAAGCGGCCCTTCTTACTCTGAAATTCGCGGCTGAGGCTCATAAAGGCCGCGGCGCTCTTGCTGTAGAGCTCAAAATTGTCCTTACAGACGATTATCTCAGGTTTATTTAATCTCATAAAAAAAAACCTTACACATTACGCCAGAAATGTCTCTCACGCGTCATGAGTTCATCGGCGGTATCAGGGCCCCAGGAGCCAGCCTCGTAACTTGCGACGGCCGGAGCGTCCCCGCTCTGCCAGGCCTTCTGTATCTTCTCAATAAAGGCCCATGAGGCCTCAATGCCCGCCTTATGGGGAAAGAGCGTAGCGTCAGAGAGCATACAGTCAAGAATAAGCCTCTCGTACGCAAGGGGCAGCTCGGCCTTGAAGGTCTCGCTATATGAAAAATCCATAGTGACCTGCTCCATGTGCCGCGATGAGCCCGGGCGCTTAACATTAAACTGAAAGGCAATTCCCTCGTCTGGCTGAATCTTCAGGATAAGGGTATTATTCTCAGGACATCCCGTAAGAGACTGAGTAAAGAGACAGATTGGAACCCTCTTAAAGTGTACGGCAATCTCCGTGACGTTCTCCTTCATCCTCTTGCCTGTACGGAGATAAAAAGGCACATCAGCCCATCTCCAGTTATCTATAAAGACCTTCATAGCGACGAATGTCTCAGTAGTAGAGTCTTCTGCGATGCCCTCCTCGTCTTTATACCCCGGTACGGCATCGCCGCCAAAACTGCCCGCCACGTACTGGCCGCGCACAACATCAGTAGAGATGGACTCATCTGAGAAGGGTCGAAGGGCCTGCACGAGCTCAATCTTCTCTCGCCTAATCTTACCGGAGCTCATTGAGGCCGGAGGCTCCATTGCCACAAGGCTAAGAAGCTGCATGAGGTGGTTCTGCACCATATCACGCAGCGTGCCTGACTCCTCAAAATACTTACCCCTCTTACCAACACCGCCCGTCTCGGCGGCGGTTATCTGCACATGGTCGATAAAACGCCTGTTCCATATAGGCTCGTAAATGCCATTGGCAAACCTGAAGAAGAGGATATTCTGCACCGTCTCCTTACCGAGATAATGGTCTATTCTGTAGATCTGATCCTCGTCAAAATACTGTGAGATTATCTCATTGAGTTTCTCTGCGCTCTTCAAGTCACGGCCAAAGGGTTTTTCTATAATCACCTTTGGTACATTAACGGCACGGCCGTCACCCTTTGCCTGGCCGGCTCCGTAGAGGTTCTCCACAATAATCTTAAAAAAACTCGGCGGCGTGGCAAGATAAAATATCCTTGATGCAGGCATATCAAAGCCGCTGTCAAGGTCATCAAGGACCTTGCCGAGGGCCTCGTACCCGCTCTTATCCTCAAAGGAAGAAGATACAAAACGAGTGTTTGCAAAGAGACTCTCAAGCTCGTCTTTTACGGGCTCGCCCGGTGAGAACTCCTTTACGGCATCTATGGCAAAGTCTCGAAACTGCTCATGAGAGAGACCTCGCGTTGCGAGCCCTACCATATTAAAACGCTCGGGCATAAGGCCAAGTACCTTTAATCTGTAAAGGGCGGGAAGGAGTTTTCTTCTCGTGAGGTCTCCAGTGGCGCCGAAAATAACCATAGTAGTAGGCGCAGGCTTTGCGGCTGTGGCTGCAGTGCTATCTTCCATAGTTTTTATCTCCAATTCTTACTCACATAAAGACGGCCCTAAGTAATGTTAAGAAGACCACTATTAAAAAATCCTACTTTTTTACGCCATGACCGCCGAACTCGTCACGTAGAGCCGCAAGAAGACGTGCGGCAAAGGGGTTCTCTTCTCTTGAACGCAGTCGGTAAAGAAGAGATAAAGTGATTACAGGTATGGAGATATTCTTATCCATACCGTCAAGGACAGTCCAGCGGCCCTCGCCTGAATCAGCTACATAGGGTTTTATGGATTTCAGGGTGCTGTCATCTCCAAAGGCAATTTCAGCTAGCTCAAGAAGCCATGAGCGAATGACGCTGCCGTGATTCCAGACGCCGGAAATTTTCTCAAGGTCAAGATTATACTCCGAGGCATCAAGAAGAGAAAAACCCTCAGCATAAGACTGCATAAGACCGTACTCAATGCCGTTATGAACCATCTTCACGTAATGACCTGCGCCGGATTTTCCCATATACCCGTAGCCATTCTCAGGCGCGAGGGTGCGAAAGATAGACTCGTGGCTCTTAAAGGTCTTAACCTTGCCTCCTACCATGAGGCTGTACCCCTCAGTAAGGCCCCAGACTCCGCCGCTTGTGCCGGCGTCAAGAAAATCTATGCCAAGAGCGCCAAGTGCCTTGGCCCTTCGCACAGAATCTTTGTAATTCGAGTTGCCTCCGTCTATAATACAATCACCTTTACTAAGGAGCGGTATGAGTTTATCAATAGCACCGTCAACAGGAGCGCCTGATGGTATCATGAGCCAAATAGTTCTTGGCCCGCTAAGTTTGGAGACAAGGTCTTTTAATGATCTGGAGGCTAGGGCCCCGTATTTAACGGCCTCGGAAACGGGCCCTTTATCCTTATTAAATACTACAAGCTCATGCTCACCGCCCTCAAGGAGTCTTCTAACCATGTTCAGTCCCATCTTGCCAAGACCTACAAAACCTATCTCCATGATAACCTCGTTTTTTTAAGTTGTGAATCTCTATATGCAGGAATGTGAGAAAAAAAAAGGACAAATTCTTATAAGAGTAACTATATCAGCATTACAACAGAATTCAACAGGAGGCGGAGTATGAGAATGAAAAAAATAACTGTACAGCTATTAGCCCTATCGCTGTTTTTTATACTTCAAAGCAGCTACGCACGAGGCGATTATAATGAGATACCGCTGTACAAGAGTGACAAAAACAACCCTGCCCACGGCTACATCAGCATAGACCACATTGGTTTTATCCCAACAGACAGGCTGCTCCATGTATCGGTCTTCTCCCTTACACCAAATACCCTCTATGATGTCTGGATAGTCTCAAGAGAGAGTGGAGAGCGAACAAGAGCTGGTTTCGAGGGTGAGAACTCATTTAAGACCAACAGCGGCGGCGCAGGCGACTTTAAGGACTTCACCACTGAGTTCGTACTTGGCTGGAACAAACTGGAGATAAGCAGCCATCAGCGCGACGGCGAGCCCTCCGATAATATCAAGGTAATACTCTGGACATGGATGTATCAGTAAATAAGACCCTGCTGAATAAGAATATATTCACTCTCTTAAGATAGGAGAAGGTTTTTTTACCTCACCCCCCTCGGCAAACTCGCCGCGCCCAGCCTGCTATCTTGGCCTGCACCCCTGCAGCTAAAATTTATTTACCGCGAGGCGTCTTTTTCGGTACCCTTCGCGCTGCGCCTGTCTTAACGGCGGCCCTTATAACTGCCTCGGCCACAAGGGGCGCTACTCTCTCATCAAATACACCAGGGATAATATAATCCTCACTCACCTCGTCCTTACCTACAACAGAGGCGATTGCCATAGCGGCCGCGAGCTTCATCTCCGTATTTACCTCGCTGGCATGGCAGGCAAGGAGGCCTTTAAAGAACCCCGGAAAGCATAATACGTTATTTACCTGATTTGGGAAATCAGAGCGCCCCGTGGCCATTATACGCACATGTGGGTCTGCAAGATGGGGGTCTATCTCTGGCGTAGGGTTAGCAAGGGCCATCAAGACAGGGTCAGTGTTCATTGACTTTAGCATTTCAACACTTACTATATCTGCTCCTGAGACTCCAATAAAGAGATCGGCGCCATTCATGGCCTCAGCAAGGCCGCCTTTTTCAAGCCCAGGGTTCGTTATAGAGGCAAGGTCACGCTTAACGTCATTCATACCCTCAGTCCTGCCCTTATATAATATACCCTTTGAATCAACGCCCACAATAAACTGCGCTCCGCTGGCCTGAAGAAGTTTAGCGCAGGAGATGCCCGCCGCGCCAAGGCCGCAGATAACTATCTTTATCTCGGCAAGCTCTTTTCCTATAACCTTCAGAGCGTTTGTAACGGCGGCAACGACTACTACGGCCGTGCCGTGCTGGTCGTCATGAAAGACAGGTATGTCCAGACGTTCCGAGAGTCTCTGCTCCACCTCAAAGCAACGAGGCGAAGAGATATCCTCAAGATTTATACCGCCAAATATAGGCGCGATACGTGTTACCGTATCCACTATCTCGTCTACATCTTTGGTGGCAAGGGCTATGGGAAAGGCGTTTACTCCACCAAACTTCTTAAAGAGCATACATTTACCTTCCATGACAGGAAGCGATGCCTCAGGGCCTATATCACCGAGGCCGAGCACGGCGGAGCCGTCAGTAACTATAGCCACGGTATTGCTCTTTATCGTAAGGTTGTATACTTTGGCCTTATCTTTCGCAATCTCCTCGCAGACCCTTGCCACACCGGGGGTATAGGCCATGGAGAGGTCGTCGCGTGTTTTCAGCGGCACACTGTTCTCTATACTTATCTTACCGCCAAGATGAATTAAAAAAGTTCTGTCTGAGACATTTAAGACCTCAACGCCGCTTATCTTTCTTATCTTCTCAACGATGATGCGGCTGTGCTCAACGCCGCGCGCGCTAATAGTGTAGTCGCGCGTAACACTTTTTTTCTCCGCGCTTGTTATGTCTATGGCGCCGATATCCCCGCCCATATGCCCAATGGTAGATGTTATAAGGCCAACCATGCCCGGCTGATTTACCGAGCGCAGCCGTAGTGTAAAACCATACCCCGGGCTCGCTACCGTAGTCATTTGCTCTCTCCTCTATTCTTAATCCTCTTACCCTTAACGGTGAGTTTTGCATCTATAAAATCCCTGTGAGAGACCTGAAGCAAATCGGCAATTCTTCGCACAAGATGCTCTTCGTGTTTCTCAAGGTCATCATCTGCATAAACGACCTCCCAGAGCAGCTCTATTATATGTCTTTTATCCTTGTACTTAAAACCTTTATCAATAAGACTGGTAAACTCGTAGAGGGAGACTGCACCATCGGCCTCTTCGCGCGCAAGGTCCAGCAGCTCCTCTGCCTCGGCATCGTCTAAGGCAAACTTTCTGCCAAGCCCCTCTCTAACAGCCTTCAACTCCACGTCGGAGACATGGGTATCAGCCCTTACGGCCTCGATAAGGAGCGCTGCCGTTGCCAGGCGCAGTGAGTGCTCAGTAGCCTTCTTTGAGGTTACTCCCTCTCTCGGCCTTATCTTCTTATCAAAAAAAACCTTTAAACTTCCTAACATGAATTCTCCTCAATAAGGCAAGATTATATAACAAAAAAACCCACAGCCCCACAGTACACTCTATAATGGGCTATTCCAAGTACAAATATCACTGAAAGGGTATTTAACCTCGAAGATGAGATAGGCGGAGAGGACAAACAATCCATGAAGCAATAACTACGCTCTAAAAAAAACCTCTACAAGATATAACTCACTCAACATTACACACACAATCTCGGCCGCTTCTCTTGGCCTCATAAAGACCTACATCGGCCCTCTTTATAAAGTCATCGAGACTCTCACGCTGACGGTGAAGGGCGACTCCCGAACTTAGCGTAACCTTGAAAGAGGTCTCTCCCTTCTTAAAATCCAGTCTTGCTACGGCATCTCTTACCCTCTCGGCAACGATAAGAGAATCATTAAGGGTATGAGCCGGAATAAAGAGACAGAACTCATCTCCGCCGTAACGCACAGGTATGTCTACTTTTCGCAGAGTCTCAATAATAATCTTCCCGACACGTCTAAGAACCTCGTCCCCCGCGGCGTGTCCGTAAGTATCGTTTACTTCTTTAAAATTATCAATATCCACTATTATCATGGCAAGCCCAGCCGTGTAACTCCTGTTATGAGTATCAATAAGGCGGTTAACGGCATCTTCCATGTATTGCCTGTTGTAAAAGCCCGTAAGGGGGTCTCTAATAGATTGGCTGTAAATTATATTACGCTCGCTCTCAAGCTCGCGATAAATGTACTCGCGCTCTATGGCTACTGACAAGGGGGTAAGCATCTGACCCAGTATCTCATTTAGCTCATGACTTATCTCAGTATGGCGAGAAAGAACAAGCATAGCCGCGGCCCTCACCCCGCCCTGACGTATAGTATCCAGGGGGATAAAGAGGGCGTTCTTATCCTCATCACCTCTACGCACAGTAAGCAACTCGTAATTACGGACCGCCCTCTCCCCGCCTTCTCCCCCATCAGCGCCCTCAAGTAGAGATGGGAAAAAAGCTGTATGCGAGATAGTCTCGCCGTGGTAAAGATTTGCTTCGTTGAAATGAGTAATCAAACTCTCATCGCCCCTCTGAAGATAGAATTCAAAACCCTCGACAGGAAGGGCCTCTCTTACAAGGGTAAGGAGGTGATGGACAATATCGCCAAAATCCCTGTAAAGGACCATGGCCTTCATAAAACCCTTCATCATCTGATTAAGAGTGGTAAGTCGGTGAATATCCGTATCAGAGCGCGCCATTAGGTAAAGACCGCAATCAAGGCCCTTGAGTTTTTCTATAATAGGCCTTACAAGGGGAGCGGGAAGGATAGAGCCGTGCTGAGGCGCTATCATCGTAATAGGTTCTTTCTCTATTGTCTGAAGCGAGTGACTGAGAATTTCACGGCCCGGCATGTAATGTTCGTGAAATGTCTTAATGGCCTCAAAGCAGGTATCGTCTTTGGCGTAGAGGGAGAACTCCTCGCCGCCGTAACCGCCGAAGATATCGCTGGAAAAAAGCACCCCCGTATGCTCGTCAAAGGTGCAAAAAGCCCCCGGGAAGTGGAGGTAGGGTGTGAAGATGAACTTTAGTTTACGCCCGCCGATGTCGAGCTGCCAGTCGTTTTCCTCAACCTGCCACATGGACATCTTAAGGTCATAGTGTTTGAGCAGAACCTCGGCGCGCCAGTGCGTTACAATGAAGGCGTCATCTCGGGTAATAAGATCTTCTATCACATTAAGGGCGCCCGTTATGTCAGGGTCCTGATGGTGACAGATAAAGTATCGGATATTTGAAAAAGGGATAACTTCTTCTATCTTACGAAGAGTATCCTTAAAGGTAAGCACAGAACCAGGGTCAATGAGTACGGACTGATCTCCATGCTCAATAAGGTAGACGTGACACTGAAAAGGGTCGTCAGCGAGTTCATGCCCTACCCACCAGACCCTATCGGCAATCTCCACCGCGTGTTCGCAGTCTATCTCTAACTTTTCTGAGGCAACGGCCATGAGTATCCCAAGATGAGTTCTTAATCAGGATAGGAGAGTACATACAACTACTAAACAAAAGCTTAAGGCATAGCTATATATTAAAGATTCTACTGCTACAGCCTTACAGAGTCAAGACCTTAAACTTAAAGTAAATCTATCAGACCTCGCCGAGAGGATTCTTCTTTTTCTTCTCCTCCACAGTACAGCAGGGTTTTGGCTCGGCGCGCATGGCCTCCTGCTCGTTCTCCTCAGTGTAATGGAGCCACCCCCTCTTGAGTTTTTCCCCTATACTGCCCGCAAGAGTAAAGCCCTCCGCTACCATCTTCTTCTCAATATCAGCCTCTGTACACTTCAAGAGGTCGTACTCTACTACCACCTCTTTGGCCTCGCTGTTAATCTCCACATTAACTACGCCGCTAAGGCGTTTAATGCCGCCTGCAGGGTCCTTAAGCTTCTCTTCGTAACTCCCGTACTTAATGCGATGATGCCTGATGTTATCCATAAGCGCCTCCCTACTTAATATTATATCACATCAACCCTTCACAGGCGGCCTGAACCACCGTAATCTAAGGGCGTTTGAGAGTACCGTTACAGATGACAGCCCCATTGCCGCGGCGGCAAATACAGGGCTAAGGAGAATTCCGAAGGCAGGATAAAGCACTCCGGCGGCAACAGGTATAAGTATAGTATTGTAGAAAAAGGCCCAGAATAGATTCTGCCTGATGTTACTGATAGTAGCCCTGCTAAGGGCTATGGCCGTAACAATAGAGCGAAGGTCTCCGCCTATAAGCGTAATATCAGAGGCCTCCATGGCAACGTCAGTGCCCGTGCCTATGGCTATGCCTATATCGGCCTGCGCAAGGGCGGGCGCATCATTAATACCGTCTCCAACCATGGCTACTTTTTTCCCCATAGCCTGCA
>CAZEBZ010000024.1:0-26310 GCA_964510775.1 uncultured Thermodesulfobacteriota bacterium | reverse complement strand
AGGCTAAGAGAGCGCTTTATCAAGGAGTTCGACGGCATTTTTTTGAATTTTCCTAAAGTCTTTTTTTCCAAGTCCTGCACCTTCAATTACTCTTTGCGCCCATTGCGGTGTAATAATATCCGAGGGGGAGTGGGTGTCTGTATCAAGTATCATCTTTACGCCGTAGGCTCCTGCCATCCTTGCCACGTGACCATTGGAGAGGCTGTGGCCGGCGCGTGTGGTTATCTCAAAGCGTACGTCAAGCGCCGCTGCGGCTCGCGCCGATGCGGCGCTTACAAGGCCCGGGTGCGCGAGTATATCAACACCTGCCTTAATGTAGGCCATGTTTGTTCCACTGGCAACAGGCTCGGTGAGGGTCTCGCCGTGGCCGATAATAACCTCTGCGCCAAGATCACGGGCTTTTTTTACCATAAAAGGAATATCACGCGGCGGTATATGCGTAAGCTCTACACCTGCGAGAATCTTTAGACTCAGATACTTATTAAGCCTCTTTGAGACGCGCTGAAGCGAGATAAGCACAGCCTCCAGATTAGAGTCGTCGGCATGGTCTGTCATAGCCAGTGCCTTGTACCCTGCGCTCTCGGCCCTTCTGGCCAGCTCTGATGGAATGAGATAGCCATCAGAGAAAATTGTGTGCGAGTGAAAATCAATCATAGTAAAAAAAACCTCTACATCTTGTATTTGCCAAAATCCTCGGGAGACAACTCCTCAAGGAGGTCGAGAGCCTCTCCGCCGCCTTTAATGTCATCTTGACCATCAAGAACGCTAAGATCCATATCCTTTGATTTGTCAAGTACATGGGTATCTACATATATGGGCGCTTTCATTCTAAGGGCAAGGGCAATGGCATCACTGGGTCTTGCGTCGAGGCTGTAGGTCTTGCTCTCATCTGAGATAAAATGGAGCCTGGCGTAATAGACGCTCTCTACAATATCAGTTATCTCAATACTCTTAAGGCTCATATTGAGCATCTTTACCATATTCTTGAAGAGATCATGTGTCATAGGCCTTGAAAAGTGAACGCTCTCAACTTCCGAGGCAATGGCCCCGGCCTCAAGAACACCTATCCATACAGGCAGAGTATTAACTTCATCAAGGTCCTTCAGTATAACGATGGGAGCGTTAGTGAAGGGGTCTATAGTAATGGCAAAAACTTTCATCTCAAGTAGCATAGGTCTTCCATTCTTTATATGTTCCGCGAAGCGAGTGTTGATAGGCCTTTACGATGCGTATATCTATTATAGAGCCAAGTTTCTCTGTAGGCGCCGGAAAATTTACTACCCTGTTTGACGACGTCCTGCCCGTAAGCTCCTCGTCGCTCTGTTTGCTTACGCCCTCTACAAGGACTTTTTCCGCGCGGCCCACAAGGGCATTGCCTCTCTCTATTGTAATGCGGCTCTGAAGCGACTGCAACGCCGCGAGTCTTCTTTTTTTTTCCGCAAGCGGTACCATGTCCTCATAATCTGCGGCAATGGTTCCGGGGCGCGGTGAGTACATGAATGAAAATATATTATCATAACGTACTCTCTTGATAAGGGCCATAGTGGCCTCAAAATCCTCTTCACTCTCGCCTGGAAAACCAACTATTATATCTGTTGTAAGGGCCATGTCAGGGTAAAGCTCCTGAACCATGGTAACCTTATCAAGGTACTGCTCTATAGTGTACCCACGTCTCATCCTCTTCAGGACTCTGTCTGACCCTGACTGCACGGGAAGATGAAGATGGCGGCAGAGTTTTTCTTCTTCACCAAAGAGCCTGATAAGCTCAGGAGATAAGTCTCTTGGGTGCGATGTAACAAAACGAATACGCCATATACCATCTATTCGGGCGACCTTACGTAATAAATCCACAAAAGAGAGGCCGGCGGCGCTGTCTCTGTAGGAGTTTACGTTCTGACCAAGGAGCATTACCTCTCGGACGCCCTTAACTGCAAGACCCTCTATCTCTCTGATTATACTGCCTGTCTCTCTACTTACCTCATGGCCACGTGTATAAGGCACTATACAGTAAGTGCAGTAATTATCACAGCCCCGCATAATACTTACGAAGGCCTTTAGGGAACCATCTGTTCCCTGAGCCCTGTACTCATCTTTGTCTATAATACCACTTAATGACGTAGCCGCAAACCTTTTATTCCTGCTCCGCACTTCTTGAAGCAGCTCCCCTACTCTGTGTATGTTGTTCGTCCCTATTACAAGGTCAAGGTATGGCACGCGTTCAAGGAGTTTTTCACCCTGCTGCTGAGCTACGCAGCCGCAGAGCGCGATAATCAGCTCCGCGTTAGTCTCTTTTAATGTCTTGAACCTGCCAAGAGCGGAGTATACTTTTTGCTCCGCCTTATCACGAACGCTGCAGGTATTAAGAATAATAAGGTTCGCTGTCTTACAATTATCAACGCGTCTGTAGCCAAGAGGGCTTAGAAAACCCAAAAGCCGCTCCGAATCACTCTCATTCATCTGACAACCGAAGGTCTCAAGGTATAGGTGTTTTTCTACTGAAATTGTCGGGGAAGTACTCATGAGGGGGCCTTGAGTGGAAGAGAACGTGACTTAAAGTTGTAGTAGAAGTATATGTTTATAAAACGTTAATTCGAGTTTCGATCTATCTCTGTCTTACCGGGCCGTGTCACCCAGGCATCGCCCGTGTTCTTAAATGAAGCACTGATGGCTCTGCCGTCGCTCTTTGCCTTTGCTCTTGTAGCAAAAAAACCTACCCTTACCCTGTAGTAATGGGTGCCGCTCTTTGTGAACTCAGTTATATATGCATTTCTACCTGTAGATATAAGGCGTTTTTTTAAGCGTCTCGCCTCAGAGAGTCTTGTAAATGAGGCTACATTAATGGCCCATGTCTTTGTATGGGGCTTATGGGCTGTCCTTTTTCTAAGGGGCTTCTTAGCCTTGCCCTCAGGGGTTCTCTTTTTAGCTTGTTTTACTCCGGGGGCCGTCTTTTTTCTCCTTACAGTGCTTTTTTTCTTCTTACCTGTATTAACCTCATTACGTGCAACGACTATGGCTTTTCTCTCAGAAGGCACTATGATAGTCTCAGCTACTACGTCTTTAACTTCTACCTTGACACGCTTACTGGCAATAACATCACTTTGCTTCTCAACTTTATCGCAGCCGCCGAAGAAAAAACTTGCGGCTAAACCAAGTATGGCAGCTATGAGGCTCAGGATGAAGAAACCTTTATTTGTATGGAGGTATTTTTTAAAGCTCAAGGGCGCACCTTCTTCAAAGAATAGTATTTATAGAAATGTTACATTAGCCGCATTGCCATGTCAAACAAATTTAAAAGACCCGGGGTAAGCCGGGCCTTTTAAGATCTCATATAAGGCGGCTTTTAGCCCACATAAGAGCACCTTGAGGCCGCTGTTCTTGTGTCCATATTTCTTCCTCTGTTGAGATGGTCGTCTATCTCTGCGGCGCAGCCGATCATACGGCCAAAGAGAAAGGTCGTAAAGGCCGCTGTCTCAATATCAGAGTCGGATATGTTGCCGGCTATATAATCGGCCCATACTATTTTCAAGAGAATTACGGCGATAACGGCGTCTACGTTGACGCAGTAGACGTTCTTGCTTACCCCTGTATCAAAGAGAGACTGCACAAGGCCGCTATAAAAGTCTTTAAAGATATTGTATATACCTTTTTCCTCAAAGAGCGTAGTAATGAAACGCTCACGAGGGTCGTAGTTAACGGGTTTACCCTTGAATATGGGGTGATTTACGCAAGGTATTTTTTTGTACTGAAGGTTTCCAACGGCCTTTTGTTCGGTCTTGAACTCACCGTACCATGCGGCGTATTTATCACTTATTTCCTTTAGATTTATGCCGTGGTCTTTATCCGAGGGGTCAACGAGCCCTGTGTCTTTAAACATATCCATTAGGAACTCAATGGCCTCGTACCCGTTGCCGCCGTGAGCAAAACCCGTATGAGTCATAAAGCCCGCAAAGGCCTTGTTTATCTGCACCCTGTCGGGATCCTCAGGGCCGTCGCTGCTTACGGCTCCCTTACTGCCTTGTGCGGAGATGGTTCCGGGGCCATTGGAGATAATAAGACCAAGAATGGTTGAGAACTCAAATAGCTCCTTTTCGTCGGGACGCCTGCCAACTATTGCCATAAAGGCCGTCTCTGTAAAAGACCACTCTCTTACAAGTTCTTCTGTTGGAACAGCGCAGAAAGAGTCTTCTTTATGTTTATCGGCAGATACGCTGCACCCTACTATATTAGAGAAGATGCGTGAGTACCAGGGCAGGTTCTTAATCGTAGTCTTTGATACCCTCTTCTTTAAGAGCGGGCCCCAGCCAATGGTAGTCCAGATGGCCGAGAGAAGTGCCGCAGATGAGGGCGAGCCGCCTGCGGCATCGCCGACAAAATCGATAAACACAGATGATTTACCGAGGTTTTTAACTGCATCTAAGATGACATCGGCGGCAGGGTCTGTTCCTTCGGCGGTAAAGAGTTTTTTATCCTCTGTTGAGAGTTCTGTTAAAATCTTAGAGTAATCAAAGTCCTCTGATGCCTTCTTTAGTCCGCCTGCGCCAAAGAGTTCTATAAGGAGGGAGGAGATCTTCGTAGCGCCGCCAAGACTACGGCTGCCTTCGATGCAGACGGCAGAGGTGGCTGCTGTGTTTGGTGAGTTGCCGGCCTCCCGTGATGCATCTGCCGCGGCAAGGGCGGGAGCGTCGTTGTGGTTAACAAAGGCGTTAAAGGCGATATTCGCCAGAGCCGCCTCAGTCTTACAAGGGTAGCCCTTTAGGAGCGACATAACGAGGTTATCTTCCAGAGTATGCTTTGAGGCGTCGAGTATAGAGATGTTGTGAATCTTTGTTACGTGCGTCTTTGTGTCCATCATAGATGCGCCGCTGGCGTCTTTTAGCCTCTCTCGTGGGAACTGCGCCCCTACCTGCCTGCTAAGGGCCTCTATCTGATCTCCATATGGAGAGACAGCCGTTACAAGCTGCGGCGAAAGTTCTGCGGGAATACCCTCTACACCGGCATCTCCGGAGAACCAGCATTTAAGTGCGAGGGTACCCTTTGGCTCAAAATCAGGCTTGGCATCATTTAGCGCCATTACATCTGTAAGTGCCTGAGGTATATGGGCGATGTTCGTAACTACGGCGCCCTTGGCAGAGCATACGGGGTTCTCAGGCGAGTATATGTCATCTACGCCGAAGTACTCCATGAACCAGCCTTCCTTGGCCTTTGCGTCATCACCGGCACCTGCGAGGCTTCCGGCGTGGCCGCAGGCCTTTGTGAGTTTTGCCTTCCAACGGCCAACTACGCAGGCTACGGTGGGTTTATTTATATTAAGTTCTGCCTCATAGTATCCACCGGGCTCGGCATATACAACGGCAGCACGTGAGCGGTCGTCGTTATCAAGGGCATTGAAAAATTCTTTTGGGCCGTAATGAATGTATACGTCCTTACCGCTCGATATGGACGTAGTGGTTCCCCATCCGCCTGTAAGCAGATACACGGCAATGGTAGTGGTAAAGTTGCCGGAGTTTGAGAAGAGGGCCACGCTGCCCTTTACAAGGGATTCTTCGGGTTTACTTCCGCCAAGCGCCCCGCCTATTCTTACCTCGTTCCAGGAATCTGCAAGACCGAGGCAATTGGCGCCAAATACGTCAACGCCGTTAGCCTGGCATATTGCGCGGATTATGCGGGCGTCATTAAGGGAGACTTTCTCCGTAAGTATAACTATCTTTCTAAGTTCGGGGTTGTGGCGTACGGCCTCGGCTACACCGTCTTTTACGCCAGATGGCGGCAGGTATATAACGGCTGTGTTGAATTTGTGACCGGCATTAATGCCCTCTCTGATGGAGTTATAAACGGGTATATCCCCCGCAGGTGTCTCCAGAACCTGGCCGCCTCTGCCGGGGCCTGTGCCAAAGACGATATTACCGCCTGAGTAGGCGTGACTAACAGGTGTTACAGCGCGGCTCTCAGTGCCGAGGATATTAAGTACACATACCCTGTCCTCTCTTGTGGCCATTTCCTTAAGTGAACTTATACCTACATACCACGGAAATTTACTGACTCCCTCTTTATGCATATTCCCACCCTTTTGTTGAGTTGGTTTACCGTCCCCGGTGAGGACGAATAGCTTTTTTCAGAGTTTAGCAGAGGTTCTTATAGCCCCATTGCCTTACTTACCTGCTCTTTTCCTCCATTACTCATCCAGTCATCAGCTCTCTTGGCAAAGTTTACAACCTCGCTCATAGCGCTGTCATGACCAAAGATCCTGTACGGAAGCCTCAGTCCCTCAAGTGTATCGCGCATGGCGGAGAGCCCGCGTATAAGGTTTGGCCCGCCACGTCCGATAACTACAAAGAGAGGCGTAGGCGAGGTCTTGAAGTGTTCTTTCAAGGCATCGGCCATGGCGCGGAAGGTCTCGAATATGTCTGTGTTATTGGCCTTACCGCCGATAATGAAGAGGACATTTGATTGATCAAGCCAGTATTTAAAGACAATGCGGGCAATGTCGTTCATCTTGGCGTATGGCGGGTTGCCTCCAAAGTCAGATGAGATAGTGGCCCTGTCGCCAAGAAGCTCGGTTACGAGGGCGTTTGCTCCGCCTCCAAAAGTAGGGGCAGTTATTGTGCCTTTGGAATTCATAATAAAAACATCAGATTGACCCTGATAGGTACGAAGCTGGTTTATCTCCTGCTCGAACTCTGAGTAATCTGAGGCAAAGAGATGAGATGGAAGGCCGAGGCGTTTCCATGCGGGGTTGTCAATATCAAAAGACCCCTTAAAGTCGCAGGCAACAGGCATTAGACGGCCCCTTGTGGTAGGCATCATACGAAGGGGATTTATCTCCAGCGTGCTCATGCCGTAGTTGTTATAGAGTGTCCAGAGCTTTGGCAGGTTCTGTACAAGGGGACTTATTATCTCAACAGGCGCGCCGAGGTCCTCAAGGGCGTTGGAGACATGAAAGCTCTTTAACCCTGTAAGGGGGTCGAAGGGAATTTCCGCGATCTTGTCCTTTGGAAGCTCTTCTATGTCTACGCCGCCGTGATGGGTAATAGTCATAGTAGGAGCGCGGTATATAGTCGAGTCGCTTATGGAAAAATATACCTCATGCTCGGCGGGTACTGCGCCCTCGAAGGTTACGCCATCGGCCTTTGCTCTTGTTGTGCCGTGAACATGCTCTACAAAATAAAGGCGTTCTTTCTCGCTAAGGGCGCTTGTAATATCTGAGGCCCTGCCGATGAGCCCTGATTTTCCTTTTTTACCAACACCGCCTTTAAAGATGGGTTTTATGAAAACAGAGCCGCATCTCTTAAGAAGGGCCTTAATTTCATCTGGGCTTGCTTCAGGACCGAGCACCTCGGAATGAGGAAATTCTACACGATCTAAGAGTTTTGAGCCCCAGAGAAGTCCGGTAAGCTGCATAAAAAAGCCTCCATTTTTTTAAGGTTGATAGTCGTTAACCTTGATATAAACCTAATTATTTAATCTCTTAATTCAACCTCTGCTGCCGTTGAGATTTTTTTTTATTGCTTTTACTCAGCCCCGACGTCTAACCTCAATGTATCGCTCTTAATCCTTGATAATTCACTTGCATAGTTACCAAATTTTTCTAAGCAGCCCCCCTAACACAAAAAAAACCGTCCAAGCGCAGTGGTCGTCCCTGCATATAAGGGGGCCATGCCCAGACGGTCGGCTGAAAAAAATATGAAACTTCGCTTCCCGGTGGTTACCACCTTTATTCCGTCAGTTACGAAGTCATTTTTTTTTGATGTGGTATAGAAATGTATAATAAAGATCGGGGTTTGTCAAGAGAATGTTTTCATACGCTGTAAAGAAAAAAAGTGAGCGTAGGTGTTGTATGATTGGCGAGAGTAGTTTATTTAATTCGAAGACGTTCAAAGAGAGGTCTTAACTTTTCATAAGTCTCGTCAAGGTGCTGGGAAATAACTTTAGTTCCTGAGAGAACAGGCATGAAGTTAGTATCACCGTCCCACCGCGGTACTACATGAACATGGAGATGGGCCTCTATACCTGCGCCTGCGGAGTGTCCGAGGTTCATGCCAATATTAAAGCCGTCGGGGTTAAAGGCCGTCTTAAGGGTGGCAACAGAGGCTCGCATAAGCCTGAATAGGTCTATTGATTCCTCAGGATTTAGCTCCTCAAGCAGAGCAATATGCCTCAGGGGGCTTATAAGGAGATGACCTCCTGTGTATGGATATTTATTGAGAATAACAGTAGAGAGTGAGCCGGAATAAAGCAGATGAGAGTCCTCATCTGCCGTAACATCACAGAAAGGACAGGTTGAGGATTTTTTAGAGCCTATATACTCACTCCGCCATGGAGCCCATATACGCTCCATAGCTACTTGTTTATCCTCTCGCGGATTTCTTTTCCAGCCTTGAAGAAAGGAACGCGTTTGGCCTCGATGAAGATGTTCTCACCGGACTTGGGGTTTCTTCCCTGTCTGCCGTCGCGGTTTTTTATCTTAAAACTTCCAAAGCCGCGTATTTCCACCTTCTCACCGCTTGAGAGACTCTCAGACATGGAGGTGAAGAGCAGGTCTACGATTACTTCTACATCTTTTTTTGAAAAAGTATTTACTTTAGCTGATACTCTCTCGATGAGTTCACTCTTTGTCATCTTCAACAGCCTCCTTAATTAACTTGAGGTTTCCGGTGTGATGTACATGAGTCTAAGGCCCGGTAAAAAACCTTCGAGCCGTTCTCTGATATTTCCTGATAAAAGGGAGCCCCAACCTCCAAAGAACTTATCATCACTGTATATGACGTAAGGCTTACCCTTAATGCCTCCAAGTTTGGCTGCGAGGCTAATTGCGTCGCTAAGACCGCCAAGCTCATCAAGGAGACCCTTTGCCTTTGCCTGTTCACCTGTAAAAATACGACCGTCTGCGAGCTTTCTAACGCTGCTCACCTCCATGGCCCTGCCCTCTGCAACGGCCTTGATGAACTGTGAGTTAACGTTATTTACCATATCCTGAAGAATGGCCTCTTCATCGGGCCTCATCTTGCGCATGGGAGAGCCTGAGTCCTTAAACTTGCCGCTCTTTATGACATATCCTTTAAGACCGAGCTTTTCAAGAAGACCCTCGGCATTTACAAACTGAACAATAACACCGATACCGCCCGTAATGGTACCGGGGCTTGCTATTATCCTTCTTGCCGCTGTTGCGGCGTAGTAACCGCCTGATGCTGCGATAGACCCCATAGAGGCAACGACGGCTTTTTTTTCGTCAAGCCTTTTTATTGAGTCGTATAATTCCTGCGAGGGAGCTACTGCTCCGCCGGGAGAGTTTATCCTTAATACAACGGCCTTTACATCATTAGCGGCGCCAAGTGACTCAAGTGTCTTTATAAGGCCACTCGTATCACTAATAAGGCCGCTTAATCTGACAACAGCCACCTTGTCCTTATGAAAGCCAGCGCCAAATAGGGTGAGAGAGAGAATAATGGCAAGGAGTACTATGAGTGTGGCAGCGCCAAGAACGGTAAGAAGTTTTTTAATCAGTCTCATCACCTGAAAAGAAACGTATTACTTAAGTATTTCTATTGTTATGATGAGAGGTCATAGGCGGCCTCTCACCATAATTTTTAAGAACAAGAATTAATTGCTTATATGATGAAAAAAAGGACTAATCCTCTTCTTCAGTAGTCTTGGCGGCCTCTGCTGCCTCTATGGGCGCGGCCTCTGTCTCAGGCTCTGCTTCGCCTTCTGACTCAGCAGGAGCTGACTCAACGGGAGCGGCCTCGGTCTCGGTAGCAGACTCATCTGTATCTACTGGAGCGGCCTCCGCCTCTTTGGCGACGCTCTCGGCATGAGCTATAACCTCGGTGAGGACTTCTTCCTCAGAGCTTATAACCTCTCCGGCGACCTCTGTCTCCGCTGTTTCTGCGGTATTTCTGCATTTAATTTCTTTGAGGCTCAGTCCTATCTTGTTGTCTCTTGAGTCAACGTTCAGCACCTCTACTGTTACAGTATCGCCGACGCTTATATCAGGCACGCCGGAGCTGCCGCGGCTTATCTCAGAGACATGTATTAGACCCTCAAGGCCCTCCTCAAGAAGTACAAAGGCGCCAAAGTCGGCAATGCCAGTAATCTTTCCATCAACGACTGTGCCTGGTTTGTATCTCTCCTCAACACCCTCCCAGGGATTTTTCTCAAGGAGTTTTGTTGAGAGGGAAAAGCGTCTGTTCACACTGTCAATATGCAGTACTATGGCCTCGGCCTCCTGACCCTTTCTGAAGAGTTCAGAGGGGTGTTTGACCTTTGTCCACGATAGATCTGAGATATGCACAAGACCGTCAATGCCGTCTTCTACACCGAGGAAGATACCGAAATCCGTAATATTCTTTACAAGGCCCTTTACCCTTGTGCCCTTGGGGTAACGCTCTGCAACTCCGTCCCAGGGGTTGGGCTCTACCTGCTTTATGCCAAGTGAGATACGTCTGTTGGCCTGGTCTACGTTAAGGACCTGAACCGTTACCTCATCGTCTACCTTGACCTTCTGTGAGGGGTGACGGATCTTTGTCCAGGACATCTGCGAGATGTGAACAAGACCCTCAAAACCCTCCTCAAGCTCTACAAAAGCGCCGTAGTCCGTAATATTCACAACACGGCCTGTTGCCTGCGAACCAACGGGGTATCTCTCTGTCACCGTCTGCCAGGGATCTTCTTTTGTCTGCTTAATTCCAAGAGATATCTTGTTGTCTTCTTTGTCAAAGCGAAGAACCTTTACAGAGATGGTATCGCCGATTTTCAGAAACTGTGATGGATGGGAGACCTTGCCCCAGGACATATCAGTAAGATGGACAAGACCGTCTATGCCGCCAAGGTCTACAAAGGCGCCGTAGTCTGTGATGTTCTTAACAACGCCCTCAAGGATAGCGCCTTCTTCGAGTTTCTCGAAGGTAACTTTACGAAGTATCTCACGCTCTTTCTCAAGTATAGCGCGACGTGAGACAATGATATTGCTCTTGCGCTTATTGTACTTTAGTATATTAAAGGAAAAGGTCTGACCAATGAGTCCGTCGGGATTTCTCACAGGCTTTAAGTCTACCTGAGAGCCCGGCAAAAAGGCGTTAAGACCGCCTATGTTGACATAGAACCCGCCCTTTACCCTGTTGGTGATAGTGCCGTCGACTACTGAGTTGTTATCACAGGCATCTACTATCGTATCCCAGAGTTTCAGCTGGTCGGCCCTTGTCTTGGAGAGTACGACAAAACCGTTCTCATCCTCGCGGCGCTCGATAAAGACCTTTATCTCGTCACCAACGGCTACAGTGAGATTCCCGTCTATTGCGGGGAACTCCTTGGCTGATACAACACCCTCAGACTTATACCCGATATCTACTACAACGGAGTCTCCGGATATCTCAACAATAGTACCTTTTACAACATCGCCTTCCTTGAATTCTCTCATCTCCGCTTCGAACATACGCTCGAACTCGGATTCTTCTGCGCCTTTTTCTTCCTTGTCGCTTAAATCAAGCATTAAATGTAGTACCCCCGATATATTTTATTTATAGGAAGATAGCACAGCGTGAGATAAAGTGCAAACTAATTTCAATAGATTTTCCCATTGCTATCAGACACTTCTACGGCGCTATGAATGGGAGGGTCAAGCATGGGGCAGGCGCTTTTTAATATGCCCTGAAAAAAGCCCTGCAACCTCTTCAACACCGCAGTGGGTAGAGTCTATATAAATGGCGTCCTCGGCCCTCTCAAGGGGGGAATCCTCTCGCTCACTGTCACGGCGGTCACGGGCCTCGAGGATTTTTTTAATCTCTCTTTTTCCCCCTCCTTCGCTGCTGTCTTTAAGGCGCCTGCCTGCGCGAACACCAGCGTCTGCATCGAGAAAAAATTTTATATCGGCATGAGGAAAGACAACTGTGCCGATGTCTCGGCCCTCCATTACAACAAGGCGGCCGTCGTTACGAAATGTACGCTGGTAGGCTACGAGCGTCTTTCTAACTACGCTCTTTACGGCAGCCTTTGAGGCAAGTGCGCCGGCTTCTTCTGACCTTATCTCAGCACTGTAATCTGTGCCGTTTATATATATACAACCGCTATCGGGCCTGTAGAGTACCTCGGCTTTTTTGCAGAAATCCTCAAGGCCAACGCTGTCCCATAACTCTACCTGTTCTCTATTAAGTGCGATGGCAAAGGCCCTGTACATGGCGCCTGTGTCAACATATATGCCATCAAAAAAAGAGGCAATGCGCTTGGCTATAGTTGATTTACCTACGCCTCCGGGGCCGTCAATGGTAACGATAAAAGATTTTTTTATACTAATTTTTTCCGCCATCAGGACAAGCCTCCCCTTACCTCGTTAAGCCCTGTGAAAAAACCGGGAAAAGACACGTCTACGCTTGAGGCGTCATATATACTAATATCTTCTCTTGCTCCGAGGGCCGCAACGGCGAGGCTCATGGCGATGCGGTGGTCGCCATGACTTGTAAACTTACCACCATCGAGTGTTCCAAAGGGCCTGCCTGTAATGCTTAAACCATCAGGGCTCTCTTCAGAGGAGACAGACATATTTTTTAGTACGTCTGACATAACGGCTATCCTGTCTGATTCCTTTACGCGAAGCTCCCCTGCTCCCCTTATCTCCGTTCTCCCCTCTGCAAAGGCAGCGGCTATGGTTAAGATGGGGAACTCGTCAATGGCGGGCAGGAGAGCGGTTCCGTCTATATCAATGCCTTTAAGCTTCGAGGCCTTAACAAGTATATCCGCCGTTGGCTCAAGGTCACCGCCTCTCTCGTTTTGCAGCTCTATAAGCCCGCCCATCTTTTTTAGAATATGAATAATACCAGTCCTTGTGGGGTTTACTCCAACGCCCTTTATGAGCAGCTCTGAGCCCGGTACAATAAGGGCCGCCACCATAAAAAAGGCAGCTGAGCTGATATCCCCCGGCACATTTATATTAATCCCCCTTAACGGGACGCCACCATTTAAACCAACAGTAAGGCCATTGACGGATATATCGGCCCCCATTGCCCTTAACATACGCTCCGTATGGTCTCGGCTCTTTGCGGTCTCAGTTACACTTGTCTCGCCCTCTGCGTAAAGGCCGGCGAGTAAAATGGCGGATTTTAACTGCGCACTCGCAACGGGCGTATTATAGTGAATGCCCCTAAGGGTTGATGGAGATATACAGAGGGGCAGGAAAGTTTTGTCTTTACTGCCCGATATAGAAGAGCCTTCTCTACCTGCTATTTTTGCGCCCATATCCGTTAGGGGTCTTACAACTCTGCCCATTGGGCGAGCACGAAGAGATGCGTCACCAGTTAATTCTGTTGGAAAATTTTGTCCGCAGAGCAGTCCCGTAAGGAGTCTTGCCGTGGTACCGGAGTTTTGACAATCTATTACACCCTTCGGTGCTTTAAGGCCCTTTAACCCGCTTCCGTTGATAATAAGGGTATTATCACCAACAAAAGGCTCGTCGATATCTACGCCCATTGCCTTAAAGGCGGCTATGGTTGCGAGGTTATCGGCGCCCTTTAAAAAACCTCTTATTTGCGTAGAACCCTCGGCTATAGCGCCAAACATTACGGCCCTGTGAGAGATGGATTTATCTCCGGGGACTGTTATTTCACCTCGAAGGGGGGCGCTCTGAGGGCTTATTTTACTGGGTTTACTAAGGTGTCTATTCATAAGTTAAAATTTAAGGGGGGCGGTAAAAAAGATGATGAGCCTATTAGAGGCCTCGTGGGGCCGATATTTATCCGTCAAGGGCGTCACGAACGGACTTTGCCCTGTTGAATTCTTTTCTCATGCCCTCGTACTCTGATGAGGCAATAAGGCCTTTAATAGCGGCGAGACGTGCCTCAAATCTTTCGATTACGTCGACAAGAAACTCTCTGTTCATAGAACAGATATCACTCCACATCTCAGGTGAGCTTGAGGCGATGCGTGTAAAATCCTTAAACCCCCCTGCGGAGTAATCTATTGCCTGATGGCTGCCAGATAAGGTCTCGTCGCAGGCAACGGTATTTACAAGGGTATATGCAATTACATGAGGCAGATGGCTTACAAGGGCAAAGACCCTGTCGTGCTCCTCTGCGTCCATCTCAGCAACGTGTGAGCCTGCGGCGGTCCAGAGTTTTTTAATGATCTCAACGGCCTTAGCAGAGGTCTTGTGAGAGGGGGTAACTACTGTAAGCTTGTCTTTAAATAACTCTGCAAATGCCGCCGCCGCGCCTGATTCTTCCGTACCGGCTACGGGGTGTGCGGGAACAAACTCCACGCCAGGAGGCAGCAGCCCCCTCACCTCTTCCGCTATCTGCTTTTTAACACTGCCCACATCGGTGATAATACATGGAGCGCTTATGCCCGGCAGCGCCCGTTTAATTACATCTACAATCTTTAGCACAGGAACGCAGACAACAATAAGCTCGGCTCCGCGAACCCCTTCTGCCGCCTCCTGCGTAATTTCATCTACGATATTAAGAGAACGGGCCGTCTGCAGGTTGTCCATTGTGCGGCCTATGCCCGTAATAGTACGGACAAGCCCTTTTTCCTTAAGGGCAAGGGCCAGTGAGCCGCCAATAAGGCCGACGCCGATTATGGCTATCTTATTAAACAAGGGTTTTTCATGTGTCATAGAAGTGTCTCTTGGAAAAGCCTCTGTTTATTATATGGTCTTGCCAAGTACGGCGGCTATTGGGCGAAGCTCTTCAATAAGAGCGGCGAATTTATTGGGTTTAAGGGACTGCGCTCCATCGCTAAGTGCGTTCTCAGGCTCTGGATGAACCTCTATTAAGAGGCCGTCCGCTCCAACGGCAATGGCCGCCCGTGATACTGGCGCGACATACTGCCAGAAACCAACGGCATGGCTTGGGTCTATTATTACAGGCAGATGAGACTCGGCCTTCAGCACTGGCACGGCGCTAAGGTCAAGGGTATTGCGAGTAGCAGTCTCAAAGGTTCTTATGCCGCGCTCGCAGAGTATGATATTGGTATTGCCGTTTGCGGCAATGTACTCGGCGGACATGAGCAGCTCTTTAATAGTAGCCGAGAGGCCGCGTTTTAAGAGTACGGGTTTGTCTACCCTGCCAAGCTCTTTAAGGAGTCTGAAGTTCTGCATGTTTCTCGCCCCTATCTGTATTATGTCCACGTACTCGCATATTACGTCAAGGTCTCGCGGATCCATAAGCTCGCTTATAACAGGCAGTCCTGTCTCTTTACGCGCCTCGGCCATGTATTTTAGACCCTCTACGCCGAGGCCCTGAAAGCTGTAGGGCGAGGTGCGGGGCTTAAAGGCTCCGCCCCTTAAGATGCGCGCTCCTGAGGCGCAGACGTCTCGTGCGGACTCAAGTATGGAATCTCTTGACTCAACGCTGCAGGGCCCGGCCATTACCACTACCTCAGAGCCGCCTATCTTTACCCCTCCGGCGTCTATTATCGTATCATTAGCCTTTAGCTCGCGGCCTACGAGTTTATAGGGCTTTAGTATGGGCATTACTTTCTCAACGCCGCCTATGGCCTTTAAGGGAATGGAGGCAAGGAGGGCCTCGTCGCCTATGGCCCCCACTATTGTCCTCTCCTTACCCTTGGAGATATGTACGGCAAGCCCGGCGTCCTTAATCTTTTCAAGGACATTATTTATCTCATCTTCAGTAGCTGATTTTTTCATTACGATAATCATCTTAATACTCCCTTTTATCATTTTATCTGCGATGTTTTTTTTATGTTTAATCCCCGCACTGACTCTTTAATACCTCAGTGAGGGATCTTATAAATCGATGGTTTTCCTCAACAAGCCCCACGGTAACTCGTATATAAGAGCCAAGTCCGTAGCTATCCATGGGCCGGACTATTACGCCTTTTTTAAGGAGTCTGTTGTACACCTCCAGACCGCGCCCTACTTTTATGAGAAAAAAATTCGCCTCTGTTGGAACATACTCAAGGCCGAGTTTTTTTAATTCTTCGTAAAGGTATTTCAGGCCCTTCTCGTTAATCTCTCTGCTTCTTTTTACGTGCTCATCGTCATCAAGGGCCGCAAGGGCAGCGACTTGAGCGAGAGAGTTCATGTTAAAGGGCTGGCGAACCCTGTTAAGGTAATTTATCATCTCGGAAGGGGCGATACCGTAACCGGCGCGAAGCCCTGAGAGGCCGTAAATCTTAGAAAAAGTGCGTAGTATGATAATGGCCTTGCCGCTGTTAAGGTAGCTGGTACTATCTCCAAGGCCGCTGCCTCTTACGTACTCGCAGTAGGCCTCATCAAGGCAGATAATCACATCATCAGGCATGGACTCGATAAAGCGGCCAAGCTCCCCGCTCTTTACCATAGTACCCGTTGGGTTATTAGGGTTTGCTATAAAGACAAATCGCGTCTTCTCCGTAACGGCCTCTCTCATAGCAGTTAAGTCAATGGTCATGTCCTTTAAGGGTACGGGAACAGATACTCCTCCGGCGGCCTTTGTAACAAGAGGGTACACGGCAAAGGAGGGGTTCCCCATAATGACCTCGTCGCCGGGCCTTAAAAAGGTGCGTATAAGAAGCTCTATTATCTCATTAGAGCCGTTACCGGTAATTATCTCCTCCATAGGCCGGCCCAGTTGCTCTGAGAGTCTTCTTCTAAGATAAAAAGACCCGCCGTCAGGGTACCTGTTTAAGCCCGATAAGGCCTCGGATACTGCCTTAACGGCCTTTGATGAAGGCCCAATGGGGTTCTCGTTGCTCGCCATCTTTATGGAACCTGTAATGCCAAGCTCACGTTCGAGCTCGTCAATGGGTTTCCCCGGCGGGTATGGAACGAGTTCTTCTATGTCAGTGGAGACTCTTAGTCTCATCTATTTATATCCCTTCTTTAGGCAGTTCTCTTAATTATCGTTCTCAGGCGCTCGGCACTTTGGATAAGAGCCCAATATCTTCATAAAAGAGCATAGCTTCTCAAGCTCCGTAACAGCGTCGCTAACCTCTGTCTGACGGATATGACCATCAAGGTCGATAAAGAAAAGATACTCCCAGGCCCGAGTCTTTATTGGACGTGATTCTATCTTGGTAAGGTTTATACCCCTTCTCGCGAAGGGCTCAAGCATATTATAAAGGGCGCCGGGGGCGTCTTTTATGGCAAATACTATTGAAGTCTTGTCATCTCCTGTTTCTTTCGCGCACTGGCGGCCTACGACGAGAAAACGCGTAAGGTTATGAGGCGTGTCCTCTATATTGTTCTCAAGTACGCGCAGATTATATAGATCTGCCGCTGCGATGCTTGATACGGCGGCAACGCTCTCGTCCTCAGAGGCTATCTTTGCCGCAAGGGCTGTGCTTGAGGCATCGTTGATTGATGCATCAGGCAGATGGCTTCTTAACCAGCCTCTGCACTGAGCTATGGCATGAGGGCGTGATGAGACTGTCTTTATATCCTCAAATCTGCCCGTCTTATTAAGCAGCGCCATCGAGACCTCGAGCATTATCTCCGCGGAGATAGTAAGGTTTGAGGATACGAACATATCAAGTGTATGAGTCACAACACCCTCTGCCGTATTCTCAATAGGCACTACGCCGAAATCCGCCCTGCCCTTCTCAACAGCCTCAAAGACATCGGCTATTTCTTTTTGCGGCAGATACTCAACAGAGAGGCCAAAATGCTCTATGCAGGCCTGATGGGTAAAGGTAGCCACAGGGCCTAAGAATACAACTCTAAGGGGTTTCTCAAGAGAGAGGGAGGCGCTCATAATCTCGCGGTAGACCGTCTTAAGTGCGCCATTGGGAAATGGCCCTTTGTTTCGCTCAATGAGGCGGCGGTAGACCTCTTGTTCACGTTTAGGCACATAGAACTCGGCGCGGGCTTCTTTCTTGGCCTCGCCAATGGCTATGACCTCTTCTGTCCTCTTGTTAAGAAGATCGAGAATCTCACCGTCTATATCGTTTATATTTTTTCTGAGGGACTCAAGGTCCACCTTCTTTTTCATCATCTATGCCCTGGTGAAAAAATGCGTTATTATATAATAGCTGAATTTATAAGATTAGATTATTCAATGAAAAAAATCAATACTTTACTTGTTTTTAGGAAAAAAAAAGAGGTTTTTTTAGGGAGTGAACAGGCCTCAGTTATTCTTCAGTAAAAAGTCCGAGGGCGCGGAATCTACTGTAGCGGTTTTTGACAAGCTTATCTGCAGTGCTATGTTTAATCTTGGAAAAGACCTCAGTTAAGGAATTTTTGAGATTAGAGAAGGTCTCTTGCGGGTTTCTGTGGGCCCCGCCCACGGGTTCCGCTACGATGTAATCGACTACACCGGATTTAAGAAGACTCTTCGCGTCTATCTTCAGGGCATTAGCGGCGAGATTTGCCTTTGTCCCGTCTTTCCATAGTATGGCGGCGCATCCCTCAGGGGATATAACGGAGTATGTGGAAAATTCGAGCATAAGAACGTAGTCAGCTACACCGATTGCAAGGGCCCCGCCTGAGCCGCCCTCTCCTATTACAGTAGATATAACAGGAGTGTGCAGCCCTGCCATCTTCATAAGATTGGCGGCTATAGCCTCGGATTGTCCGCGTTCCTCTGCGCCTATGCCGGGGTAAGCACCGGGAGTGTCGATAAACGTAAAGACAGGAAGACTAAACCTCTCGGCAAGATCCATTACTCGAAGGGATTTACGAAAACCCTCGGGATGGGGCATGCCGAAGTTATATCTAACTTTCTCTTTTATGGTACGGCCCTTCTGGTGACCTATTACGACAACAGGGGAACCGTTAAATTTTGCAAGACCGCAGACCATAGCAGGGTCGTCACTAAAACACCTGTCTCCATGAAGCTCCATGAAGTCATCGAAGATGTTGCTGATATAGTCTCTCGTATATGGACGCTGCGGATGGCGGGCAACGTGCGTAATCTGCCAGGGCGTAAGTTTTGAGTATATGCCTCTGAGGATTTTGTCACACTTTTGTTCCAGTTTTTTAATCTCCTCGGCTGAGGTTATATTGTCATGCCCTGCGGCGGCCTTGAGAATCTCAAGCCTCTCTTCAAACTTCTCTACTGCGCCCTCGAACTCAAGCCTCTGCATTATATCAAGTCCCTCTTAACTCTTTGGCACGAGACCGTGCCTTAATTATGAATAATATTTGGCCCTCTATTAAGGGCTTTAATTAATAATCAGAGAAAAAACTTTACTACCTTTACGCTTTTTACGCAAGTTCAGCGTTAGCCTCGGGAATAATGGAGGTTATTTTTTCCAGTACCTCGGCAGATGGATTTATCCTTATGGCGTCAGGCAGGGCGATAATCACCCTTCTGTTATCCTCGTATTTCAGGTGAAGTATAACTTTAGAGGCCCCGGGTTGTCTCAGCAGCTCTGATTTAAGCGAGGTAAGGACGTCCTCGTTAATGGCCGCTGCAGGAGTGGTTATGCGCGTATCCCTGCATTTAAGTCCTTTGGGATTCTCCCGTGCCTCCTCAAGGCTTATTACCTTCTCGGCGATTATCTTATATTTATCTTTTTTTTCCTCCTCGCGTTCAAGCCTGCCCGTTACAAGAAGGGGCACATCATCTTCAATAAGTTCCATGCAGTCAGAGTATACCCCGGGGAATAATACTACCTCTACGCCGTCTGTGACGTCCTCCAGACGCATGAAGGCCATTCTCTGGCCCTTTTTAGTTGTTATTTCCTTTACTCCAGAGGGCATGCCTCCGATGGTAACGGGGCGTTTGTCGCTAATCTCAAGTGTCTCAAAACCAGCGATAGTAGAGGTGGTATTCATCTCAAGAATATCCATGAATTCTTTTAAGGGGTTGGAGCTAAAGTAAAAACCGAGGGTCTCTTTTTCAGCGGCAAGCAGCTCTTTTTCCGTCCAGGGAGGTGCCTCTACAAGCTCGTCCTGAGGCTTAAGGGCCGCTCCGCCGCTGCTGCCGAGGACGTCGAATATAGAGCCCTGTCCTATCTCACGGTCGCGCTGAACGCCCTGTGCCGTCTCCATCATTTGGTCAAGTGAGGCAAGGAGCACAGGGCGTGTTATGCCGGTAAAATCAAATGCCCCGCACTTTATAAGACTTTCCGTAACTTTTTTATTCACCTTTCGCGTACTAAGTCTGCTGAGAAAATCCACCATAGACTCGTAGCGACCATCGACTCTAACGGCAAGTATCTCCTCAATAGCCGAGGCCCCGACGTTCTTTACGGCGCAGAGGCCGAACCTTATCCTTCCATTTTTTACGGCAAAGTCCTGCTCACTCTCATTAATATCAGGGGGGTCAATGGATACGCCAAGGTCTCGGCAGTCGTTGATATATTTCACCACCTTGTCCATGTTGCCTGTCTCGGAGCTCATAAGGGCCGCCATGAACTCTACCATGTAATGGGTCTTTAAGTATGCCGTCTGGTAGGCGATAAGTGCGTAAGCCGCGCTGTGGCTCTTGTTAAAGCCGTAGAGGGCGAACTGCGAGATATGGTCAAAGAGCTTTTCCGCTTTTTTGGCAGGTATCTTCCGCTCCTTTGCGCCGTCAAGGAACTTCCTTCTCTGAACGAGCATATGCTCCATGTTCTTCTTGCCCATGACCTTTCTGAGTACGTCGGCGTCTCCGGGGCTGAATCCTGCGAGAACACGGGCAATTTCCATGACCTGTTCCTGATAAATAATAACGCCGTAGGTATCATCAAGGATGTCCTTCAGAGTCGGTATCTCGTAACGAACGGGAACCTTGCCGTGCCTTCTCTTTATAAAATCATCTACCATGCCGCTTCGAAGCGGGCCGGGACGAAAGAGTGCGACAGCGGCGATTAAATCCATAAAATGCTCAGGCGCGAGTTTTTTAAGCATATCCTTCATGCCTGAGCTCTCAAGCTGGAAGATACCGTTTGTCTCACCTGAGGCAATGACCTTGTAAGTGGCCTCATCAGTAAGGTCTATTGACTCAATATCAAGGGTCTCTCCCCTTGTTTCTTTAATAAGAGTCAGTGTCTTGTCAATTACCGTAAGGGTCTTCAGTCCGAGAAAGTCAAACTTTACAAGACCCACTTTTTCGGCGTACTTCATGGCGAACTGCGTGGTAATTACCTCGTCTTTTTGCCCCTTGTAAAGAGGCAGATACTCCGTAAGGGGCTCTTTTGAGATAACCACACCAGCGGCGTGCGTAGAGGCGTGCCTCGGCATGCCCTCAAGGGCCATTGAGTACTCAATAAGCTCTGCTACACGGGCATCAGAGTCAACGAGTTTCTTTAATTTAGGCTCCATCTTCAGTGCCCGCTCAATGGTTATGTCAAGCTCTTTTGGAATAAGCTTGGCAATTTTATCCACCTCGCTGTAGGGCACATCAAGAACTCGCCCCACATCGCGTATAACGGCGCGGGCCTTCATCTGCCCGAAGGTTATAATCTGCGTTACGTTATTAACGCCGTATTTTTCCGTTACGTACTTAATTATCTCATCGCGTTTCTCAAAGCAGAAGTCTATGTCTATATCAGGAAGAGATATACGATCGGGGTTAAGGAAACGCTCAAAGAGCAGGTTGTAGTGAATGGGGTCTATGTTTGTAATACCCAGTGCATAAGCCACGAGGCTTCCCGCGGCTGAGCCACGGCCCGGGCCGACGGGAATATTTTTTGACTTTGCGTAATTAATAAAGTCCGAGACTACGAGAAAATACCCGGGAAAGCCCATTCCTTTTATGACGCCGAGCTCACGTGTTAGTCTGTCGAGATACTTGAGCCTAAGAGGCTCTATATCTGTGCCCTTCTCGGCCATTGCCTTAAATCTCGCCTCAAGGCCCGCTCTTGCCTGCTCGTCAATTACCGTCTCAAGGGATTGACCCTCCGGCAGCGGAAAGTCAGGGAGGTAGGATTTACCGAGGACAAGCTCGAAGTTGCACCTCTCGGCTATCTCAATGGTATTTGTTATGGCCTCTGGCACATCGGGAAAAGCCGCTATCATCTCCTCAGGGCTCTTCATATAGTACTCGTCAGCGGGGAAACGCATCCGTTTCTCGGCCTTTACCGTAGTACCTGTCTGAATGCAGAGCAGTACGTCATGGGTCTTGGCGTCTTTTTTCTCAAGGTAGTGACAGTCGTTTGTGGCGACAAGGGGGATATCGAGTTTTTTACCTATCTCAATAAGGGCGGCGTTCACCTTTAGCTGCTCGGGAATTCCGCTTGGCTGGATCTCAAGAAAGAAGCGCCTCTTATCAAAGATCTCCCTGTACTCGGCGGCTGCTTTTAAGGCAGTCTCCATCTGGTCGCGAAGGGCGTAAAAGGCTACCTCACCCTGCAGGCAGGCTCCAAGGGCTATTAGACCCTCGTTATGGGCTCGTAAAAAATCTTTATCTATTCGTGGTTTATAGTAGAAACCATCAGTATATCCTTTAGTAAGAATCTTACAGAGGTTCTTATATCCAGCGGCATTTTTTACAAGGAGTATGAGGTGAAAGGCGTTAGTTGGCGCCCCGCCTCTGCTTGGAGGGGTCTTGTCGTACATGGATATTGGGGCGATATAGGTCTCGGCGCCTATGATAGGCTTGATACCGGCCTTTTGGGCCTTCTCGTAGAACTCCACGGCGCCGAAAATATTGCCGTGGTCAGTTACGGCAACAGCCGGCATCTTGAACTTTTTCGCGCGCTCAAGGAGGGCCTCGGGGCGTATCGCGCCGTCAAGGAGGCTGTACTGGCTGTGTAAATGTAGGTGTACGAATCCGCTATGATGCATTTTTATAATTTAACATATCAGCGGGATTTTTTATAGACCAATTTTCTTATTTTTTTTGTACGGTCTACTTTCTTAAGAAGTAAATTTTTATTGATGGGTTGCGTAAAACGAAGCCCATTCTACAAGGCTTTTGGCGGGCGGTGCCCACCCTGCCCGGCTGCGTTCGCCCTACAAGCCATTAACCCTCTTTTTAATTGAATTTTTTCATTATTTTTATTAAAATATTACTAATATGCCTGAGATAAGCAGATTTTTTGGAATTATCATCGCCATGTACTATGATGACCAC
The DNA here is from genome assembly GCA_964510775.1 of uncultured Thermodesulfobacteriota bacterium. Classification (GTDB taxonomy): domain Bacteria; phylum Desulfobacterota; class GWC2-55-46; order GWC2-55-46; family JADFVP01; genus JAJRZX01. Next base: position 3,385 of record CAZEBZ010000024.1, on the reverse strand, counting down.
AACCCGCCGCATTTTCATGCGCGTTATGGTGAGTACGAGGCTGTCATAAGAATAGACGATTTCGCTGTTTTGGAAGGTGGTCTTCCGCCAAGAGCCCTGGGACTTGTTATGGAATGGGCTGAGATTAATAGAAAAGAGATTAAGAGCGATTGGAAACTTGCCAGGGAAAATAAGCCATTATTGCGGATAGATGCGCTTACATAAAGGGGTATGCTATGTACGATGTTGTAGAGGCGAGTTATGTCGATGGGTACAAAATAGAGGTAACCTTTGAAAATGGCAGGCAGGGGATAGTAGACTTCAAGGGATACGTGGAGAAAGGCGGCGTATTTAGCCGTTTCTCTGAGATGGAGTACTTTAAAGATTTTTATATAAACAAGGAATTGGGTGTTTTGTGTTGGCAAGATGACGTGGATATCGCACCTGAGGCCCTTTACCATGCTGCAACCGGAGAGCCTCTGCCGGAGTGGATGGGCAAGAATGGAAACCTGAAAGCCGTTTAAGTATTGCATCTGGAAAACAGCCTGGTTCACCTCAATATTTTTTGATGGGTTGCGCTTTACTCCACCCATCCTACAAGACCCGAGGGATATCTTTTGGTGGGCGGTGCCCACCCTGCCCGGCTACAAGGTTATGCTATAAATTAATTTTCGGTAAGACGGTTGATAAGGTCATTCAGGAAGGCTTCTTTTGTTTTCAAACCCTCACGAAAATTTTTTAGGTCTGTATCGGCAATTTCCATTCTTAAATCGGAGAGGTAGCTTTCAAGCACCTCTTGCAGCATCTCTTTTTCATTTTCATTTAATATGAGCTGAGACATTATTAACCTCCTGAAAAGAGTTGACCTCAAAAGTTAGAAAAGATATTTTACCACAACCCGCACTGATTAAAAGGAAAAAGGGGCGCAACTCCCCCACTTGTTTAGTCTTGTAGGATGGGTGAAACTCAGAGCAACCCATCAAATTGCCGGGATAAAGAGTTTATCAGTAAAAAGTTGTATTTAATGCCTTTAAATTACACATATATTCATTATTCTTTACCATCAAAAAAAAGCCCTAATCTCCTATATCATCAATAATTAGAGCTCTAAGAATATGAATATTCTCCTGCCACTTACTTCACCACGCGCACAAAAATCTCCTTTGCGATATCCCTGTCAATGGCAACGGTAGTCTCGCCGAGCTCAAGGACAAAAGCGGGTTTTTTCTGATGCACCCTTATTTCGCTTCCCGGAAATAAGCCTATGGATGAGAGCTTATCAAGGCGTGAGTGCGCTGAAGGTATGATAAATACTATCTTCCCTCTTGCACCGGCGGGCAGCTCTACGAGGGGGCGCACAATGGGTTTCATCTCAATGCGGGATTTTTCGCAGCAGGCCCCTCGCGGTATGGGATGGCCGTGAGGACAAGCCGGAGGGTGGCCAAGGAGTGTGCAGATGCTGTCCGTTACGCCCTTTGAGAGAATATGCTCAAAGGTGCAGGCCTCTCGCTCGAGGTTACCCTCGGTAACATCAAGGACTTCCGTAAGGAGCCTCTCGGCGAGTCTGTGCCGCCGTATAGCAAGGGCGCCCTGCTCCTCACCCTTATCAGAGAGGGCCACGTCGTCGCCTCTTATGAAGATAAGCCCGTCCTTTGCCATTTCGCCAAGGGTAGTTTTGTCTACTCCTGCCTCGCGTATCTCCTCTATCTCAAGTAGTTTTGCTATGGACGTCTCCCCTAACTCACGCTGCGCCCAGATAAACTCCAGAGTCTCCTCTACTACGGTATTTTCTTTGTTCACGACTCCTCCTAAAGCGGTACGGCAAAAGCCTTTAAGATAAAATTAAGAAAACCGCCTACAAGCACGGCAAAGGGGAATATGAATAAGGTAATCCAGAGGGCCGTCTTTGGCCCCCGCTCCTTTACTATCATAAGAAGATTGGCTATGCAGGGGATAAATAATGTCATGGTTACGAGGCTTACTACGACTTGTCTGTGGTCGAGCATACCAGAGCGTTGCAGGTTAAGAAGCCCAGCCGCGCCGTAGTCTCTACGTAAAAAACCGATGATAAAAGACTGCGTAGCCTCAACGGGCAGGCCTAAAAAATGCACTATTATAGGCGAAGCAATATGTTGCATCACAACGATACCGCCGATCTTATCAAGGACAAAGAGGATAAAGGTGCCGAGGATAAATAAGGGAACGGCCTCTTTCAGGTACCATTGAATACGCACAAGGGTCTTTAAGAGTATATTCGAGGCCATTGGTAGTCTTATTGGAGGTATCTCGATAATAAAGTCAGAGGTCGTGCCACGTATAATCTTTGATGCAAGAAAGCCAACAAGAAACATGACAAGAAGTAACATACCCGCCCATATAAGAGTCGCCGCAAGGGATACAGATGCGAGCATGCCGATAATAACTCCAAGCTGAGCGGAGCATGGAATGCCAAGGGCAAGAAGAAGGGTTACGATTACGCGTTCTTTTTTTGTCTCCAGTATTCTCGTAGTCATAGTGGCCATAGTATCGCAGCCAAGGCCAAGTACCATAGGCAGTACGGCCTTACCGTTAAGACCGAGTTTCTTGAAGAGTTTATCTGCCATAAGGGCGAGCCGCGGTAGATACCCAGAGTCCTCAAGTATGCTGAAAAATATAAAGAATAGCCCTACAATGGGAAGCACTATGGCGATGGCGTAGGTCATGGCCATTGTTATAATGCCGTAGGGGCCGACTAAGAAGTCGTGAATTAGGCCTCCGGGCAGTACGTACTCCACTACCCTCGTGGCCCAGGGGTTAAGATAGATGCCAAATATTATTTTCTCAAAGAAATCAACGCTTATGCCGGCGCCAAAGACGCCAACGAATAAATAGAGCGCCGCAAGCACTACTATTAAGACCGGTATACCCCAAATAGGGTGCATGGAATAAAGACCGATAAATTTAGCAATTTCGCCGCCCTTGACGCCCTCTCTGGTGACTACTTCTCTGGTTATACCCTCTACCATTCTCATACGCGCCCTGTTTATTATGGAGCCAGGAGGTTCTTCATACATGGTCTCAAGAGAGCGGCAGATTGAGTGAATCCTCGTATTATTTTTCTCGTTAATCTCAGCGCTAAGCCAGTCATCAAGGGTCTCGTCACCGGAAATAAGCATAAGGCTTACAGCCCTTGCAGATATAGGCGCTACTGGCAGCAGGGAGCTTATCTCTTTTATGGCCTTCTCAATAGGCGCGGCGTATGTAAGTGCTAAGGAGGCCTTGACTGCGAGTTTTGGCACGGAGTTGAGTTTATCAAGGTTCCACTTCTGCGTGGCAATAGTAGGAATTACGGCAAGGCCGAGGGCTTTTTTAAGGGCTTTCAAGTCTAACTTAATACCCCGTTGGCCGGCCTCGTCATACATATTCA
>CAZEBZ010000023.1:0-26634 GCA_964510775.1 uncultured Thermodesulfobacteriota bacterium | reverse complement strand
TTTACCCAATAATGCACCTGCATCAAGAGGAATCGAGGAAATTGAGAAAACTTACAGAGCAATTTTAAATACAATTAAGCTTGATACGACTCATGTATATCATCATATATATGTCTCAAGTGATATGGCAATTGTTGAGACTACGTCGGCTGGTAACCTGACTGAACTCAAAACCGGCAGGATATTATCGGCAAATGATAATGAATTATTTGTCCTTAAAAAAGTTAATGGAGAGTGGAAGATAGATCGTTATATGTTTAATAGCAGTGAAGCTCACAAGGTCGCCTTGTAGTATGGATTTGTGCAGTATACTTTTCTGAATTACAGGCTATGCGTTAACCAAACTTAAAAAACTCAATACAACCATAATAAGCAAAAAAAGGAGAAAAAACCTATACGTAGTAACAGGAGCAACAGACTATACAGGTAAGGGTGTGGTGCTTGGCCTCTTGGAAGCCGGCAAGAAAGTGAGAATAATCAGCAGAAATACCTTGAAAGCCAAAGACCTTACTGAGATGGGGGCAGAGTTATTTCTTGGGAACTCTGATGATGAAGCAATATTAAGAAGCGCATTTAATTGATAAATACTCGATTAGAGCAATACAACGAGTAAGCGTGAAAAAAATGAAGAATAAAATAAAGTCTAACTTCCCATTCGAGTCAAGATATCTCGACGTTAAGGGTTCAAAAATTCATTACATCGATGAAAATAAGAGTGGAGACCAAAATCAAATCACCTTCGTGTGTATGCACGGCAACCCGACCTCAAGTTTTTTATGGCGCAATATTATCCCCCATTTAAGAGAGGAAGGGCGGGTTATAGCCTTTGACCTCATAGGTTTTGGTAAATCCGGAAAGCCGGATATTGACTACAAGGTGGCGACTCATTACAAGTATGTTGAGGCCTTCATAAACGGTTTGAACTTAAAGAATATAGTCTTTGTAACCCACGATTGGGGGCTCACTTTAGGTATCTCATTCGCGAGAAAACACGAAGATAAAATTAAGGGATTAGTCTTTATGGAGGGCCCTATAAGGCCGATGGTCTGGAGAGAATTCGCTTTTGAGCCTGTCCGCACAATTTTCCGTTTGTTCAGAATGCCAATTATCGGCAGATTAATGAATGTAAATATGAATATGTTTGTTAAAAAAATTCTACTTGATAAGGGCTCGTTAAGAAAGTTAAGTAACGAAGAAAGAGGGTACTACAGTGAGCCCTTCTTAAATAAAAAATCGAGAAAACCTGTATATCTCTTTCCAAAGTTTATTCCCATTAATGGAAAGCCGCAAGACACCTTTGAAATGCTTACTGAGAATCATAAGTGGTTACAGGTTACTCCAATACCAAAACTGCTTTTTTGGGTAAGGCCGGGTATTATTATCAGACCTCGGCAGGTAGAGGAGATGAGAGGCGCTTATCCAAAGCTGACAGATGTATATCTCGGAGAGTCCGCGCACTTTATTCAAGAAGATTTTCCTCATGAGATTGGGACAAAAATCTCAAAATGGTATCAAGAGGTTTTGGAAAGTGAGCTGAGTCTGCTTGATAATCCCATGGTAGAAAGCGTACCTATTGTGTAAGTCCTTATGGAGGACTTACACAATAACGGCCTATGATTCTTAACTATGCTAACGCCCTAACTTTCTTATGAACTCAGCGGGGTTTTTCTTCTTGCTCTAACTAACTGCTTGGAGGCATTAAGAAATCGCTAACAACAGAGTCTTCAATTTATCGTTGCCATTACTTGATTTAAGACGTCAGTCTCCCAAGTGATGGTCAGTAGATTTTTCTGCCTGAGAGTGTATACACTTACCTGCGCCAGCAGCTGCGCACTATTTAAAAAGGGTGACAAAATGTTAAGACTTGACGAGCATCCAAGTGTCATTAAGTTCAGAGAGAGAGCTGAGACCAAAGAGCCTTCCAGCGCGGATTCCACCCTTCAAGCAGAATGGCTCCGCGGCCTCTGTCTGACATCAGGGGCTGATGATCTTGGTTTTGTTGAACTAAGCCGTAAGGCTTTGCTTAATGAACGTGAGGATATGCTTAACCTGCTACCTGGCGCCAAGTCCATCATCGCCATTGCATGCAGAATAAACCGTGACAACATCCGCACCCCCGCGCACTCTATTGCCAATACCGAGTTTCAAGTCTCAGTAAATAACATAGAGAGCGTTGCCCATAGAGTGGTCGGCGGGCTTAACGCAATCGCCGTGAGGGCGGTGTCTATCTCCGGCCTCTTTCCAATGGAGATGGACCGGTGGCCCGGTAAGCTCTGGGACCTTTCGCTGAAACCTCTCGCTGTTGAGGCGGGCCTTGGCCGCATAGGTCATAACCGCATGGTCATTCACCCTGAGTTCGGCGCCTTCATGTATTTATCCGCAGTTATTATAGACAGGGAAGTCACTGCCTATAACCGGCCCATTGAGTATAATCCATGCATTAAATGCAAGCTCTGCGCCGCTACCTGCCCTACGGGAGCCATAGCGCCGGACGGCCACTTTGATTTCGTCTCGTGCCTCACACATAACTACAGGGAGAAACTATCAGGCTTCTCAGATTGGGTTGAGACAATAGCAGGCAGCAAAAATTCACTGGATTACAGAAAAAAAATAAGTGACTCGGAAACTGTCTCCATGTGGCAGAGCCTCGTTACAGGAGGTAACACGAAGTGCGACCAGTGCATGGCCGTCTGTCCGGCAGGTGAAGACGTAATAGGGCCTTACCTTGAGAAGAGAACGAACTTTTTAAAAGAGGTAGTAAAACCTCTACAGATGAAAAAAGAAAAAGTATACGTTATCGCAGACTCTGATGCCGAGGAATATGTAAGAAGACGCTTTGCGAACAAAAAAGCAAGGGTCGTGAGCAAAGGCCAGCTGAGACCAACTACGATAAATGGCTTTCTTGAAACACTGCCACTCATCTTTCAACGGGGCCGCTCCGAAGGCATTGACGCCGCCTATCACTTTACATTCACCGGAGAGGAGGAGGCGAAGGCTACGGTAATAATAAGGGATAAAAAAATTACTGTTTCTGAGGGTCACACCGGTGATCCTGACCTCAGGGTCATGGCTGATAGCAAAATATGGCTTAAATTTCTTGCAAGGGAGCGCAATATTCTATTGGCATTGATTAGCCGAAAGATAAGAGTTAAGGGCCCCTTAAAACTCCTCAAGGACTTTGGAAGGTGTTTCCCTTCTTAAAAGACTCTGTGCAGGACACCGGCAAACAAAACCTCGCTGCTTTATTGGCCTTTAATAGAGATAGGACAGAAACAAGGTGTATGAGAGGAGTAATGGTGTGACAAAAGGAGGTTGAAAAAAATACCTGCGCCTTGAGATGATGGCGCAGGTGAGGAGGAATTTTTCGGCGTCTTTCTATCTGGTAAAGATTGAACACCCTATTTTTCGAGAAGTTTTTTTAGCTGCTTAATCTCATCTTCAAAAAACTTCTCGTCATTATATACCTGAGAGAGGACGCAGGTGCCCTGTGCGCGAATGAAGAGCTCCTTTGCCCTGGCCTCTGCCTCCTTTGTGGAAAATCCGAGTCCCATGAACTGCTCCTCGATCCAAGTCCTCATGATGTCAAAAACAGACCTGCTCAGCCTGCGCCCAAGGGCATTGTCCTTGCCGAGTTCTGTGGCCAAAGAGCCGTTGGGGCAGCCGTAACGCGTGAGTTCAGATTTAACTTGAAGCAGAGAATCTATAAAACAAATGAGACGACTACGGGCATCAGGATGCTTCTCATTCCATAATTCTATAGTCTTTTTTATGTGACTGATCCGCTGTTCGAAAACCGCCGTGAGGATATCTTCCTTGGAGCTGAAGTGATATGTAATATTACCCTTGCTCAAACCCGTTGCCCGGACAATGTCGCTGAAGGTTGTCCTATGAAAGCCCTTCTTATGAAAGAGCTTATTCGAGGTCTTGAGAATTTTATTCCGTGTCTGTTCGCCCTGTCTCATAGGACTACCTCAACAATAATACTGCCACGTAAGCATCATAAAAAAACTAAAAAAAACCGTACGTACAACCTAATTGTAACAGAAAGAGTATCTATTTTCAAGTCAACAGAAGAAGACAGCACAAAAGGTTTCTTCCCCTTAATCTAAGAACGTAATCCCTCCCCGCAATAAAAAACTCATGTCTTACAGCACCTTACAATCAACTGCTTAAAAGCACAAAATATGCCTTGACATATTAGTACGCTGGTACTAATATAGTATGGCCGTACTAATTATATAGCAAGATTAGAACAAGAACTAAAAAAACAAAATGATGCCCCTTCATCTAAATGACAAGGTGAAAAATATAGCGGCGATATACTCTCCACAGGAGAGGCAAAGTCGAAATACTATCTCATATTACAGAGAAATCTCAAGGAAGGTGACTATGCTGTTAGAGTGGTTTTTAATCCTCTCAGGTTCTTTTTTAATCGGTCTTTTCGCAGCATCCATACTCTCAATTAGCGCCTCTGAGGATGCCTTTCATGAGGGATGGGTGCAGGGAGTTAGAAGTAAAGAGATAACAAGAGAGGAAGATGGAAGTGATACAGAAACGCCTAAGCCTCAGAGGTGTAATCTCTCATAAGTACATACAGATGAGCGGAACGGCGCAAGCTCTAATTTAGAGAGTTACATACAGAGGAAAACAGGGGAGGCAATTATGAACATCATCAAATCAATCTTTATCAGCACATTCGCCATGGTGGCAACTATTATATCTTTTTATGCCGGTGCGATGATTTACGCCGGAGAGAACCCCATAGCATGGGGCGGGGTTATGCTTACTACAGCGCCCTTTATGACCGTTATAAGCTGGCTCATAATCTTTCGAAGAATGGCCCGAACGAGCGACCACTTTCCCGTCATAAACTTCCTCTCTGCCATAGGCGTCGCTATGGCCATCTGGTCATGGAGCAGAGGCGGATCGGGGATGGCGCCTCTGCTTGCAATCATTGGCTGGTCGGGTTTCTTGCTCTATTCATACTGGTACTCAATTTTTGGAAGAAGACCGAGCAAAGAGATAAAGGTAGGCGCTTACCTGCCCGACTTTACACTAAGGGACGTCAATGGAGCGACTGTCTCATCATCACAATTAACGGACAAGCCAACGGTTCTAATTTTTTATCGCGGCAACTGGTGCCCCCTCTGCGTGGCCCAGGTAAAGGAGGTGGTGCGCTATTACAAGGAGATGGAAGACCTTGGCGTACGCGTAGCCCTTATTTCACCTCAACCACAGAGGAAGACAGCGGCGCTCTCAAAAAAATTTAATGTAAAATACGATTTTCTCATTGACCACGATAACCTTGCGGCCCACACCCTTGGATTAGTGGATCCTTACGGCCTGCCAATGGGTCAACAGCTGAACGGCTACAAGAGCGAGACAGTACTGCCGACGGTAATAATAACAGAGCGCGGCGGAAAGATAATATGGACGCACGAGACGGACAACTACCGAGTAAGACCTGAACCTGTAGTTTTTCTTGAGGTCTTAAGACGCCATCTCGCCGGGACTGTCACGGCATAAAGGACATGCATGAAATTTACTCCAGACCTTAGGCGCGCAAGAACAGAACGCGTGGCGCAACTCTCTATAGGTTCCTGGCGTTTTGCTCTGGAGCGCATGCCACACAAGCACAGAGACCTCGTTAGAAAGTATGACGCCGCTGCGTGGTTATGGGACCCTGTACTCCGTATGCAGGGCTACTTCAGGAGTTATATGAATCTCTTTAATAAATTGGCATCACACGGCTGGGTCGAGGGGCTGCGTAACGGCTCCACCGTACTCGACGCCGGTATAGGCTCGGCGGCCTTTAGCATGGCCCTTGTAAAGACCAGACCAATACCGCTGGAGATACACGGTATTGACATAGCTCCGCGCATGTTGGCAAGGGCGCAGGCCAAGTTCAAACGGTTGAGAAACTGCGGGGTTATATTGAGACTTAGGTACGGCAATGCCGAGAATCTGCCCTATACAAACAATCACTTTGAGATGGTAATGAGCGCCCATATGCTGGAACACAGCCACGATCCGCAGGCCGCCATTATAGAGTTGACACGTGTACTTCGAAGCGGCAGTCCGCTCCTCATTGTGGCAATACAACCAAACCCCCTTAGCGGACTGCACAGACTGCGCTGGAGATACAACCCCCTGGAGCCTGCCTCAATCAAGAACTGGATGCATCATGCGGGGCTGAGAGATATTCGAGGCTATACGTTAAAGGGAGGGTTGATGTCGGGGTTTATGAGTTCGGCCTGCATTGGAAGTAAAAAATAATCACCTGCTTACACGTGCAGGTATAAAGAGGGGATACAACAGCAGGAGCCTCCACAGGAATAGAGACCAGCTGATTACATATAAATTAGATTCAAAAAACAATGACCCATGCCTGTGAAAGGGCATGTAAAAACCAAAGAGGTGTAAGATGTCTGAAGTAATAGTAAAAAAAATAATTAAGGGGCCTGCAGAGAGGATATGGGAGACAATCAGGGACTTTGACGGCATTGACAAGTACCTGCCTGCAGTGGCCAGCTGCACTGTCGAGGGATCGGGCGTTGGCGCAACGCGAACCTGCGTCATGCAGGACGGACTTGAGCTCCATGAGCGCCTTGAGAGTCTTGATGAGAAGAGACGAACCCTCACTTACGTAATAACAAAAAGCAACAGGCCGATGCCTTTTGAGGATTATATCGGTGAGATCGCTGTGCGTTATGTCGGAGCGAGCGAGACCCAAGTGGAATGGTCCAGTACCTTCAAGGCAAAGGGCGCCCCAGAGGCCGAGATTGCAAAGATGCATGAGAGTCTATACTCTCAAGCCATCGAGGGGCTCGAAAAACTTCATTCTCAAGATATGAAATAAAACAGGTCATGCCATCATCGTATTGGCGGTTACTGCTGAAGAGGTATATCAAATGAACTATGAGTGGATAAAAAAAATACGCCTCGGCCTTGGATGGACTCAGGAGAGGCTTGCAAGGGAGATTGGTGTGAGCTTTAGCACTGTGAACCGGTGGGAGCGCGGCCAGTCTGCCCCAAGCCCCCTTGCCGCAAAGAACCTTAAAAAACTCCAGAGTTGTCAAGGAGCATATAACAATCCCAAGAGGACGTGAGTTTACTTACTGCTTTGCCCCTCTCTTGAAGATGATAAATTTATGCTCTAAGGCTCTTCATAAACTCCATGACAGGAGGCGAAGCTTTCGCTTTATCATCAGAATTAGGCCCTTGGCATTACAAAGAGATAGCGCTAAGACAGGTACCATAGTCATGCATATCGCATGATTAAACAGTAAAAAATATAGACCAACTTCAAGGAGTGAGAGATGAAATTAAAAGATAAGGTAGCTCTAATAACCGGTGGTAACAGCGGCATAGGACTTGCCATAGCCAGAGAATTCAAGGCAAATGGCGCCCGAGTAATTATCTCGGGACGAAACGCCGAGAGACTTGAGGAGGCAAAATCAATCCTCGGAGATGGCACATTAACTGTGCAGGGTGATGTATCAAACCTCGAGGATCTTGACCGTCTCATGGAAACGGCCAGGTTAAAACACGGCAAGATAGACGTGCTTGTTGCCAACGCCGGCATGGCAAAACTTGTGCCGCTTGAAGCAGTGGACGAAAAATTCTTTGACGAGATCTCGGAGACCAACTTCAAGGGCCTTTACTTTACCGTTCAGAAGGCCGTGCCCTTGCTGAGCGACGGAGCGTCTGTTGTCCTCATCTCGTCCATAGTGAACCAGATGGGCATGCTCAACTTCTCAGTATATGCCGCCACAAAGTCCGCCGTGCGCTCCCTTGCAAGGTCCTTTTCCGCCGAACTTCTCCCAAGGGGTATAAGGGTAAATACACTCAGCCCCGGCCCCATCGACACCCCCATAATAAAAAAACTTGGCCTCTCCGATGAAGAACTCGAGGGTATGGGGAAGATGCTTATTGAGATGAGCCCCATGAAACGCTTTGGAACACCTGAAGAGATGGCAAAGGCGGCCCTTTTTCTCGCCTCCTCAGACTCGTCATATGTGGCCGGCGCCGAGATTGTCGCTGACGGAGGATTTACGCAGATTTAGGATTTAGCCTCCTTAAAGTACAAAGCCTTAAGGTATTAAGAGGTGAACCTCAATATGGCTGCTCTATTTGAAGAGCCAATAAGGGGTTCACCTTTTTTTACACTCTCAACCTGACCGTGGCGGCGCCGGAGTAACCATAGCTTTTTTATTGACTCAGCCGCAGTCAGGTATTTTCGCCAGATGAATAAAACTCAACGATATTTCCTTCACTATCTTCTATCTGAAAAACCCGATAAATACCAACAGAATTAAGAGGCATTGCAATTCTGGAGATTTTTTTTAACCGTTGAAATTCTTTATCTGCATTTTTTACCCGTATGTTAAGTATACAATTGTTTCCCATATGGATTTGTTCAGAGACTGAGGCAGGGTCAAAAAGACCAAAGAGAAAACCATCTATATCAAAAAAGGTAAAACTATCATTTGATAGACTGGGCTGCTGCTGAAGCGCTTCTGTCCAGAAGGATTCCGCGCGTTTCCTGTCAATGACTGCAAGATAAGCTGAATCTATTTTCATTATAAGCCTCCCATAAATAGCTTTGTGGGGTAAGTACTATCCGCCAAAAAGATTTGTATCGCAGGAGCGGGCGACTCGCCTTACCTCTAAAAATATCTCTGCATTTTCTCCGACTCTACAACCCTCTATCCTATCCACTTAGTTTTGTAGCTACCCTCTTGGCTGTCAAGGCAAAAGGGTTTAGTTGAGCGTAAGTAAAACCCAACAATAAAATGGATTTTACGGGATTGGCAGTATCGGCAATTAAAAGACGTTGGGTGACCTGCCTCTACTCAACCTACACTTACAATAATAGCAAGAATGCGAAAATATAAGACTACCCTAATACTGTTCCAACAAGCCTTTATTTATCCCCAGATGTTGCAAAAATTTACTGCAAGATGCCCACAACTGCGCCTCATCGCGGATGACCTTTGAGAGCACATTAATGCCAAGTAAAAAGGCAACGAAGCTGTTTGCCGTCGCAGCCACGTCATCCAGCGGGGGAATTTCACCCTGGGTAATGGCCTGTTTGAGCAAGCGTTCGATAAGCCCGGTCCGACACTTCACCGCCTCTTCAAAAAAGGGCCCTACCTCCTCATCCACCCCCACCAGTTCGGCAACTCCGTTACATATCAGACAACCACGCGACTCTTTGTCAGCGGCGCGCACATGACAGAGTTCAAGCAGCATGGCAATAATCACCGGCACAACGGCCTCGCCAGGCCGAACCTGATCGAGAAGCGCGTCAGGCGTTTGAGTGCCGTAAAGAGCAAGAACTTCGCGAAAGAGCGCCTCACGGCTGCCAAAACTGTTGTAAAAACTCGAACGATGGATAGAGATCGCTTCGGCCAGGTCTGTTACGGATACGGAACGAAAGCCTTTTTTCCAAAACAGATTCATGGCCACATTAACCGCTTCCTGCCGCTTAAAGCCCCTTGGACGGCCCGATTTCCTTGTCTGTTCAGACATAATAATCTCCTTTTAAAAAAAATTCTTGACACTATTGTACAAAATAGGTATGCTGGCGTCAAGTTTTGTACAATAGTGTACATAACCCCTCTTTACCCAATCAAACTTACGGAGGAAAAGACCATGCATTTCGAGCTTCATACACCGGAATCCGCCCCGGCCGGATCACGGCAAAGACTTGCAAAAATCGCCAAAAAATACGGCTTTGTCCCAAACCTGGCAGCCGTTTTTGCAGAATCCCCTGCCGTCCTCGACGCCCTGTCAGGCTTAATGATTACTTACGACAATCCACAGATGACCCTGACCACGCTTGAACGCCAGGTAGTGCTACTCACGGCCTCGCTACGGAACAGTTGCAAATACTGCACCGCTGGCCACAGCATGTTGGCCAACATGAACGGACTGGAGCGCGCTGATATTGAGAATCTGCAACAGGGGCGTCCCCTTGCCGATGAGAGACTGGAGCGCCTTCGCAAGTTTGTCGAGTTAGTCGTTGAAAATCGAGGTCTCGTCGGCGACTCAGAAATCGAATCTTTCATCGCCGCAGGTTTCAGCAAGGCTCAAATCCTGGAAGTGCTCTCAGGGGTGGCGCTCAAGACACTGACCAACTATGCCTACCATATTGCTCAACCACAGGTGAACAAAGAGTTTGCGGATTTCCTGCCAGACTGGAGTGAAGCAACCTAAGACACAGGGGAGACCACGGTATGTCAAAAACGAACAAATCATTGTTTCATGGATTCCCGCAAGAGACCTTTCACTTCCTTGCGGACCTATCACGCAACAACAACAAACAATGGTTCGAGGCTAACCGGCCTCTTTATAACCACGTTGTAGTTGAACCGGCCTTGCTTTTTGTCAAGACGCTGGGGGCAGAGCTTAAGAAGCTCGTCCCCAGCGTTATCGCAGAGCCCAAAATCGGCGGTTCGCTCTTTCGCATCCATCGGGATACACGTTTCTCCGCCGACAAAAGACCCTATAAAACCCATGTCGGCATCCGTTTTCGAGACAAAGACACCACGGCCTCAAGCAAGTGCAGCGGGCCGCTTTTCTATGTCGAGTTCGATGCAAGAGATCTACGGCTTGGCGTGGGCAGCAAGGCATTCGAGAGTAGAATGTTGGCGGCATACCGACAATCTGTTATCCGGAAAGAAACACAACAAATATTGGATAGCATGCTTCAACTGGCCGAATCAGAGCAACACGAGATTATAGGGGAGCAACTCAAGCGTCCTCCGAGGGGATTTGCCGAATGCAATGATATTGGATTGATTAAGCGTAAAGGTATATTTATCCGTGGAGAAGAGCCCATACCCAAGAGGATTCATCAGCCTGCCTTCGTCAAGTATTGCCTGCAGTGGTTTGTCTCTTATGCACCTTTATTTCAGGCACTAAGAGAGATTTCTACTACAAAAAGATAAACCGTGAGACCTCTACGGCAGACTCTGGTGCGGGCAAAAAATATGGCTGCTCTATTTGAAGAGCCAATAAGAGGTTCACCTTTTTACACTCTCCACCCTGCCATGAAGGATGAGAGATTGAGACATTCGCTGTGAGTGCCTAAGAGTATATCTCCCCCTTTGTCAGCATATACTCGGTCTCACATGCTTTACTCTCCGCATTATTAAGGCGCAGGTACGGACTTTCCGCGTTAAGCGCTAATAGACTTCCTTTAGGCAACAAACCTTACCGCCTCTCCGAGGTGCTTTCTGACCAGCTGCCGCAGGAGGCTCATAAGCGGCGACTTCGCCAAGTCCCCTTTTCTTATTCTGCCTATAGTGAATCAAAATTTTCCATTTCTATAATTACTCTCACGCTGCGCTTCCCAAGATAAGAAACCCACCCTCATCTCTCTTTAATCTCCATCCTGTATAATGATAATCAGATAAGGGGTATGTGAATAATAATACAAGGAGGGAAAAAAATGAAAATGTACGAGAGTATAGCCCTCTACGGAGCAGCCATCCTCATCACATTAATTGCAGGTCTCATTACTTTCACCTCAAGACAATATAGAACGCGGCCTGTAAAATAAACAAAAAAAAGAGAGAGAAAAATGAAAAAATTTTCAGCCTTTGAAGCGTACTACAGTCTCGGTCTAAATATAATTGCCTTCTCCGGAGCTACCGTCATAGGCGTACTTGTCTACAACATCTAAGCAACTCGTAACGCCATAAGATTAAATCACTAAAGCATTATTCCCCTTCTCTTATCTTATTATCTAAGCTGATAACCCTCACTCTGCGCCCCTTGAGTACCTGCCAAGAGATTTAATGGCAGGCAAAGAGTCAAGAGAGTAATTAAAAAAATCACCGCCTTCTAAACCTCAGCACACGGCCTCGGCCCTGCTCTGATACAAGTATGGCCCCGTTAAGGGGAAGTATGCCCTGTGGTGAATCGAGGCATCTGGCAAGCGTTGTGAGCTTACTATTCTTAAAAGAAAGAAAGCGCCCCGGGTCGGCGTCCTCGGTGATTAGTATGGCGCCGTCACCGGTAAGGGCGAGCTGATCAGGTTTATTTAGTCCGCTGAGAAGAGTCTTAATCTCGCCGTTTTTATAGACAAGTATCTTACCCGTAGAGGTCTCGGCAATATATATTTCGCCATCACCCCCCATTACAATCCCCTCAGGCCTCTTTAGCCCCCTTGCCAGGACATGCTTTTTCCCCTCAAGGTTCACACTTAAGAGCTTGCCGTTTTTCCTGTCCTTAGTAACAATAAGCTCGGATTTAGATCTGATTATAAGCCCCTCAAGGTGGCCTATACGAGCAAGAGTCCTTAGCTCTTTACTCTTAATATCATACTCAAGCAGACGGCCATTTTTACTCTCCTCAACGATAAAGAGTTTTCCATCTCCGGCGCGTAAACCATCAGGGCGCTGCAGGCCCTTAAGTATAACCTCGCCAAGCCTTCCGTCAGGCAAAAGGTGCACGACCTGCCCCCGTCCTCGACTGCGCTCCAATGTTACATAGAGCATCCCATCATCTGTTTTTGTAATATTATCAACAGAGGGCAGCCCCGAGGCAAAGACGTCGTACTCATACCCTTGCTCAGCCACGGGCTCGCCACAAGTCTCAGGCGAAGAGGCGCAGCCTTGTATAATAAAAAAAAGAAAAAAACCGCAGAGAATGACACCACTAAAACCTATCCTCCTTAAGGATTTTTTAGTACTTGGCGCTATTCGTACCATAGACGAGGCTTTAGATCTTTTAATCATCACTTGCCGCCTCCATAATGAAAAACTTAGTCCGTTCTTGTTTTTACACCGGAAAGACCACCGCCGCCTTTATCACCACCGCCACCCATAAGCCTCTGCAGACGCTCCGTAAGTCTGATAAAATCAAGGGGCGAGACACGCGCAGGGCCTACGAGCAGGGCAAAATGCAGATGCGGCCCCGTAGCGCGCCCCGTTGCGCCGACAAGACCAATCGCCTCACCAGCCTTTAAGGTATCGCCTTTTTTTATAAGTACCGAGTCGAGATGAGCGTAAAGCGTAAAGAGACCTTGGCCATGATCAATGACCACAAGGTTACCGTAAAAGAAAAAGTCTCCAACAAAGGCCACCCTGCCGCCGCCTGAGGCAAGCACCGTTGTCCCCTTTGGCGCGGCGATATCAAGGCCGCCGTGAGGTCTTCGCAGCTCACCGTTTAATATACGTCTACGGCCAAAGGCCCCGCTTATACGCCCGCTAAGGGGTCTAATAAAGGCGCCTCTCCAGAGCCGATTAGGGGCCGACTCCGCAAACACCTTCTTAAGGGTAGCGCGCTCTCTACTTATCCTCGCAAGTGTCGCCTCGTTAAACTCCGTCATATCAGCGGGCAGAGTAAGTCGATCTGTGCCAAAGTCCTCTGTTGTGAGACGTATCCCCGAACTTATCTCTCTCTTACCCTCACGGAAAATAATATGATACTGCCCTGCCTCACTCTCAAGGTCAGCGGCTATAATGGCCCAGGCCCCGTCTTTTTTTTCCTTTACTATAAGGGTATACCCGCCCGTAAAAACACTGGAGACCTGCTCATGCGCCCCGGCGCCTCTTAGGTGTACGAGCGCCAGACCTCCCTGCGAGAGGCGGCTCTCGCTGTAATCTACTCGCAGGCCCTTAAGGGTAATACAGGAGTTTAAGGAGATAAGGACTGCCAAGAGTAATATAACCCTGCCAAGGCGTGCCCGTAGAGGCCAAAAGATATTACCCCTTTTATAACTGCCACCTCTCCCGCTCATTATCTTAACCCCATGCCTCGGATACCCCTTGATCTATGGAGCCCTCCCTTCTCATCAACTATTATGGCCTCTATGCCTGTTAGGCGCTCTACAAGGGCCAGGCCAGCTCGTGGCCCCATTACAAAAACAGCTGTTGAGAGGGCGTCTGTAGTCATGGTATCAGGGCCTATGATTGTAACGCTTCTGCTGCCGCGTGCGGGATAACCCGTACGGGGGTCGATTATATGGTGATAGAGCACACCGTCTTTTATGAAAAAATGCTCGTAATCGCCTGAGGTGGAGATAGAGATGTTTTTTAAGGGCAGACGCGCGAGGAGTTTATCTTTACTTCGAGGGTGACGAATGCCAATGCGCCAGAGTTTACCACCAAGACTTCCCTGCACCCTCATATCACCACCGGCCTTTATGATAAAGTCCTTGATACCCATCTTGTTAAGTAGGCGGGCGGCGGAGTCTACGGCATAACCCTTGGCAATACCGCCAAGCCCCATTGCCATGCCCGCCTTTGAGAGAAAGACAGTAGATTTTTTGCTATCTGTCACTACGGCCTTATAATTTACCTTCTTGAGCCTCTCACGCACCTTTGCCTTATCAGGCACCTTGGGCGTCTTGGAAGCAAAGTCCCATAACCCCCACATAGAGGCCCACGTTATATCAAAGGCCCCGTCAGAGACACTTGATACAATTTGTGCCGCGGTGATTATCTTAAATAACTCCGCAGGTACGGTTACAGGCGACTTGCCGGCGTTTTTATTTATCTTAATAACGTATGTATCGCCGCGCCACTCGCTAAGCTCCTTTTCTATACGCCCGAACTCCTCTACAATGACCTCAAAGGCCTTGTCTGCACGATGCGTATCAATACCCGCGAGAGTAACCTCAAGGTTAGTGCCCATTACAGTGGCCTTGCGCGTAATAACCGCAGGGCTATCTTGAGCGCTTTTGGCCGTACCAGCAAAAGAGAGTTGTAATAGTAAAAAAACAGTGAGAACCGACAGGAATATATAGGATGAAAAAGGCTTTTTCATGTAAAGAAACCTACCATTAATGATGCTCATGAGGCAAGAGAGGGGGAGGTTAGTAGTTTATCCGCAGCCCCACCATTACAACATTAGCAAATACGCCCCTTGACTCATGGTAATACTCGTACTTTGCCTCAATGGAGTTTGTCTTGGATTTGTACCAGGGAAAGAAGTAGGTGCCTTTTATACCGATAAGATTTGTATCAAGGCCCTCAAGCTGCGGCGAGGCCGACCTGTATGGGTCGGCGGAGGTGTAGGTGTCTTTTACAAAAAAGGCCTCTGTCTGCGTATAATACCTATAATTCAGACTAAGGAGCACGTTTTGCATAATATGCTTGTCGTACTCAAGGCCCGCCATATAGGACTTTACCTTCCAGTCGTCATTATAGTAGCGAAACGTCAGCTTCAGCGCGGCCTTATCAAGGATACCGCCGAGGCCATCGAAGGTAAAGTACCTGCTAATACCCGCAACATAGGCCTTACGCGTCCTTGAGCCGGGAAAGCGCTCACTAACGCAGCTCGCCGAGAGATCAGTACACGTCGAGGCCGCCGCGCCGTTAATAGCCACAAGGCGTATGCCCTCTGCCATCTCTCCGCTGGACTCAGTAAAGGTAAACCCAAGCTGCAGCAGCATTCTTGGCGAGAGCAGCTGCGTCAACCCAAGAAAATAATTATGCGTAGTACGCGAACTTGTCTTCGATAGAAACTCCCCTGATATCTTGTCAAAGCTGCCTGAATAACTCGCCGTAATGGTTGTATTCTTGCTAAAGAGGTCTTTTTTTACCGTAACAGTGGGCGTATTTGATGTGTAGTCGTTCTCTCGGCTCATATCATAATAGAACTCCACGCCGAGAATATTACCGAACTCATGTGTCATGCCCACGGTAATTTCATTACGCACATCGCTGTTTGAGCCCCCGGCATTTGCCGCCGAGGCGCTTGAGACGGCATTGGTCTTACCGCCTTTTTTCTTCCCCTTGCCGTCATCATCACCACCCTCGCCAAAACTTGGGTTGATAAAGTCAACGGTGTACTTCACATAACCGCTTGTTCTGAGGTTAAAGTCTTTATTAAGGGCAAATACCCCTGTGTACACCACTGTATCATTATTAAAGGCATGGGTGTAGAACTGCGCGGAGCTATAGTCCTCGGCAAAGACCGTTACAGGCAGGGTAAGGTCGCATAAGACAACGACTGAGATAAGAAGTAGTATAAGAAGCAGATATCTGTGCCGACCCTTAGTTACAGCCACAGCCGCCTCCGCTTACACCAAATGAACCTGTAGAGCCCTCACGTGTCGCGATGGAATGCTCTCTTACGGCCTTTTCCTCCTTGCCAAAATCAGGCCTCATAATAGGGTCGGCGAGGTACTCGCGCTCCCAGGGTTTAACGCGGGTACACCCCGAGACAGCGGCGAAGACAAAGAGAACGCCAATAAGAACGTAAAATATCCGTAGTTTTCCTTTTATCCAATCCATAACTAAAAAAAACCTTATTTAATAAGACTATTTATCTCTCTTCTCCATGTATCGGGGTCAGACTCGTTGTAACCAAAGTGAATGAAGCGGATAACCCCTTTGGCGTCTATGATAAAAGACGTAGGCATGGCCCCCACGGAGTATTTTCTTATAGCCTCTGATTTTCTATCAAGGAGGACGATAAGATTATCGGGCATATTGTAATAATTAGATATAAAGCTCTCTACATTAGAGCGCACCTTGTCCTCGCTAACGGCAAGGGTTACTAACTTGCCACCCTTGAAGATCTCCGTAAGTTTTTTAAGCTCTGGGAACTCTTTCTTACAGGGCGGACACCAGCTCGCCCAGAAATCAATAAAGACGACTTTGCCGCGCATCTCGGCAAGTGAGACCCTATCTCCATTTAGAGATATTAGGCTGAAATCCTCGGCCTTTCTGTTCCTCATGCTTCCCTGTGATACTGAGGAAAGAAGAAAAACAAGGGAAAAAACAGCTAAAAACAGGTGATTTTTTTTCATAATAAAAACGCCCTTCTTGCTATATTGTCCTTTAAATAACTCATAAACGATAGGCCTGTAAAGATTAAAGGAAGATTAGAGAACTGCTTTTCTCCTCTTCAATGCGATATTTTGCACCCCTCTCTCCCTCCACTTTTTCTTTACATAAGGGCATATTAAGAATTAAAACGCATAATAACGTACTTTAACTATAATAAAAAAGCCTTCTTTGTCATATTTCGCAAAAAAACACTAAAACACATTGTCACCTGCGATATTAACAAATAATTAAAACAATACCTCGAAATCGCTTTCAGTAATAACAATCACGCCGCAGCATTAACAAAAGTGGGATATTCACCTCTCCACATCTCTTTTTATGCAAAAAAAAGGTTTTTTTTGCCTCTTGAGGTGATTTTAATCACATGGAACCAATGGCTTTCTGCTATAATATGCTATAGAGTCCATTAAATTAACTTCCACGGTCTTGTGACGGGCCGATCAGGGTTTTAGGAGACCGCCGCAGCTGCATAAGAGGCGCGAATGTGCCGAATTTTATCTTTCGAGCATAAATAAATGCAAGTATTATGTCATTAGATCCCTCTATAATTCTCTACATTGCACCCCTTGGCACCATTCTTGGGGGTTACATTTTACTGCGTACCCGAAAAGAGCGCAAGAGCCGCCGCGTTCGTGACAATGCCGTAAAATCAGGCATGATTGAGCCCGCATCCATTCACCCAGCTATCAACCACAATAGATGCGTGGGCTGCGGCTCCTGTGTAGCGGCCTGTCCTGAGCATCCGGGGCACAGCGTCCTTGGGCTAATCAACGGCAAATCGCATCTTATCGGCCCAACAGACTGCATCGGCCACGGTGCATGTGAGGTCGTCTGCCCCGCTGACGCCATTACCCTTGTCTTTGGCACAGAGCGCCGCGGTATAGACATACCCATGGTAAAGCCAGATTTTGAGACAAACGTGCCGGGCATATACATCGCAGGCGAGCTCGGCGGCATGGGCCTTATAAAAAACGCCATTGAGCAGGGGCGGCAAGCCATGGAGAATATCATCAAACTCGATGGCCGCGCAGGCGCGGATATACTCGATGTGCTTATCGTAGGCGTTGGCCCCGCGGGTTTTGCCGCCTCTCTTGGCGCCATGGAGGCAAAGCTCCGCTACGCCACCATTGAGCAGGACTCCCTCGGCGGCACGGTATACCAGTTTCCACGAGGTAAGATCGTCATGACAGCCCCGGCGACCCTTCCCATCGTCGGCAAGGTCATGTTTAGAGAGACTACAAAGGAGAAACTCCTTGAGTTCTGGGAGGGCGTAGAAAAAGAGACGGGCGTAGCCATAAACTACAAGGAGCGCGTAGACGCCATAGAGAAGATAAACGAGGGTTTTCACGTAAAGACAAGCAAGGGTGAGTACAAGACAAGGACAGTGCTTCTCACCATAGGTCGGCGCGGCACGCCTCGTAAACTCGGCGTTACGGGCGAGGATAAACCAAAGGTAGTCTATCGCCTGATAGACCCGCAGCAGTACAGGGGGCAGAAGGTGCTCATCGTAGGCGGCGGAGACAGCGCACTTGAGGCGGCGACAAGCATTGCCGCAGAAGAGGGCACGGAGGTCACCCTCTCTTACAGGAGCGCGGCTTTTTCACGCGCTAAGGAAAAGAACAGGCAGAAGGTAGAGGCCGCCGAGGCAGAGGGACGGCTACGTGTACTGATGACCTCCAATGTGAAGGTCATCGAGGACGGGCACGTTAAGATAGAGCATGAGGGTGAGCTGGTAGAGATAGAGAACGACGCCATAATTATAAGCGCCGGCGGCATATTGCCAACGGCCTTCTTGAAAAAAGTGGGTATTAGCGTTGAGGCCAAATTCGGCACGCCATAGCGGGCCATTAATACAAAGTGACAAAAGAGCCTGCTGTGCTCTCTATATATTGAGTGCGCTTCTGACCTTGTATCTTTTTATGCCCTCGCCCGCCCCGGCTGCCGTAGCAGGCAGGATGGCCGAGGCCCGCAGGGCCACGCGGATGCGCGATTATAAGAAGACGGCGCTCATATTAAGACCCCTTGCAAAGAGTGGAGACGCCGAGGCCATGTACATGCTCTCAGGGCTTTATCGTGGAGGACGAGGTGTAGTCAAGGACGAGCGCCGCGCCTATCTCTGGATGTTTAAGGCAGCGCAAAAGAACTACTTAAAGGCAGAGTTTAACCTCGGCATTATGTATGAGATGGGCATAGGTGTAAAGGCAAGCGAGGCCAAGTCCCTGTATTGGTTCAAAAAAGCGGCAAAAGAGGGCTTTGGCCCCGCTAAGACCCGTGTGGCAGAGGCAAAGTCCGCTCGTAAACCCGGGCTCTTCACCGTAAAGGACAAGAACTTTAACGGAGAAGAACGCCTGCGCTGGGCGGTGCAGAAGGGGGAGCTTGAGAGAATAAAGACCCTTCTAAGGTCAGGAGTAGACATAAACGGCGCAGACAAGTTCGGCGTAACGGCGCTTATGATAGCTGCAGGTGAGAAAAAAGGCGTCGAGGCAGTAAGGCTGCTCCTTAGACACAATGCAAAACCAGGACTTCGAGACAAATACGGCGATAATGCCCTCTTGATAGCGGCGCGAAAGGGCCGCGCTCAGAGCATTAAGGCCCTTCTTGAGGCAGGAGCCGCACCGGATACAAGAGACCGCAACGGCAACACAGCTCTTATGCTCGCCTCGCGCAATGGTTTTTTAGAGGCTGCCAGAGCCCTTGTAAGTGGCAAGGCCGCCGTAAACGCCGTAAATAAAAAGGGGCAAAATGCCTTAATGCTCGCAAAAAACAGTAAAAATAATAAAGAGCTATGGGCCTTTCTTATAAATAAGGGCGCCAATATAATAAAAGTACGTAAAGAAAAACCGCAGGTAAACCTCGCCCTCCTTGAAAAATCTTCCATAGAGGCCGCGGCGCAAAAAGACTCCCCCTACAAGGGATGGACGCCTCTTATGATAGCCTCGTGGCGCGGGCAAAGCGCCGTAGCGCGAAAACTCCTTTCAAAGGGCGCTATGGTTAATAAAGAGGGCCCGGAAAAATATACAGCTCTATCAAGGGCCTCCTGGCAGGGCCATAGCAAGATAGTTGAGATGCTCCTTGCCGGCGGGGCAAAGGCACGCTCATCTTCAGGCAAGGTAAAGTCTCCCCTTATGCTCGGCGCAGAGAACGGCCATATTAATGTAGTAGAGGCTCTATTAAAGGCGGGTGCGGATATAAATGCCAGGCATGGCACAGACAGAGACAGCGCACTTACATACGCCATCAAGGCCTCCCATGATGAAATAGCCGCCCTTCTTATCAAAAGAGGTGCAGCTACGGATATTAAGCTAAAGAGCGGATTGAGCCCACTTACACTTGCCGGAAAAAAAGGGCTCGTTAAGAGCATTAAGGCCATCCTTAATGACGGCGTAACAGTTGACGCAGTAGACGGCAGAGGTTTTACCGCCCTCTGGTACGCCGTGCGGGACGTCAGACTACAGGCGGTAAAGAGACTTATCGCCGCAGGGGCCAATGTCTCAGAGCGCTACAGCGGAGGTCAAAGCGCACTTAGCGTCGCGGCGGCGGCAGGTAAGGTGGAGATCCTTAAACCGCTCCTTCGCGCAGGTGCGGCCATAGACGCTATTACAGACTCAGGCAATACAGCCCTTATACTCGCCTCTGCAAAGGGAGCTACAGAGGCGGTAGAGCTATTGATACAGAACAAGGCTAACCTGAACACCCGTAACAAAGACGGCGACACGGCCCTTATACTCGCGGCGGCAAAGGGACACTACGGGGCCGTAAAGGCCCTCCTAAAGGGCGGCGCCGATGCCGGGATTAAGAACAAGAGACACGAAAGGGCGATAACAGCGGCAAAGGGCAACAAAGATATAATAAAGGCACTTGAGACCTACGACACAGACAAGGGCTGGCTCGGCGGTATATTTTAAAGAGAGAATAGTGGTCTTAAAAATATACAAAGGTTATGAATATGGGCAATCTTCATTCAGATATAGAGTCAAAAAAAGCCGTGGTAAAGCAAGGCTCAGAGGCTAAGACAACGGACTTTGAGCTCGGCACCATGTCTAACTTAATGGCAACGCAAAAAGCCAAGAAGAGTAAGACTGCGCTTATAAAAGACCTCAGGCCAATAAAGACAAGAGTTACGGCCGAGGTACAGAGGGAAGGCGCGGCCCCTGTAGACAAGGTAAGGACAAAAGCCATCTCACAAAATGCCCGCAGCGGCGCAGGCGGCACCGCGCCGGAGGCAGAGCCCATACTCCTGAAAAAGTTCGTTACAAAGACACAAAAAGAGCCGATGAGAGATAGCGCTCCGCGAGCAGTTAAGGAGGTCTCTGCGCCTGTAGAGGCAAAAAAGCAGGCGGCAGAAGACTTAATAAAAGAGACATCTTCCACTCATATAAAGAAGAGCGCGCCAGCAATAGAGTCCGCGACAGAGAAAAAACCCTCAAAGGCCTCGAAGCAATCAGTAAAAGATAGCTCAAATGAGGCTAAATCAACACCCCCTGCCAAGTCGGTAGAGGCAAAACCAGCGAAGCAGGCGAGGCCCGCGAGAGAGGCAACGCAAGCAGCCCCCGCCGAGCAGGCGGCCTCAGGCCCCTCATGCGACCTCAACGCGGCGCAAAAGACCTCATATTCCACACTCATATTCTACACCCTTCTTAGCCTCATTCTCTTTGCGGGGTGGTTTTACAGCAGTGAGGAGATCATAACGGCCAAGGAGGGCATTGGCTACGACATAGGCATTATAGGCGGGGCCATGATGCTGCTGCTCATTATATACCCGCTTCGAAAGACAGCTAAATTTATGCGTGGCATGGGCGCCATTAAGCACTGGTTCCGCGTGCACATGATATTCGGCCTCATTGGGCCCGTACTTATTATCTTTCACGCCAACTTCGAGGTAGGCTCCCTTAATAGCTCCGTGGCCCTTGGCGCCATGATACTTGTGGCCCTCAGCGGACTCGTCGGCCGCCACATCTACGCCGGTATTCACTACGGGCTTTATGGTAAAGAGATGAACCTTAAGGCGCTTAAAGAGGATTTTGAGCATAAGATTACAGTGATGAAATATATCCTCGATTACGCACCGGCGCTTCAGGAGCGCATTAAGAACTTTGACGAAAAGGCCCTCAAGCCGCGCTACTCCTTTATAGGGAGTCTTCTGGGCCTCATCAGGACATCGCTTGGGGCCATGCGCCTCCGCCTCAGCCTGACGCTGGGGTTAAGACGCACGCTGCGCGTAGCCGCCAGAAGAAACGAGTGGTCCGCCGCTGAGCTCAAGTCCCACGGCAGGGCCACACGGGAGTATATCGCCGGCCATATCAAGGCGGCCA
This sequence comes from uncultured Thermodesulfobacteriota bacterium, assembly GCA_964510775.1. GTDB lineage: Bacteria > Desulfobacterota > GWC2-55-46 > GWC2-55-46 > JADFVP01 > JAJRZX01. Next base: position 4,511 of record CAZEBZ010000023.1, on the reverse strand, counting down.
AATCAATATCAAGCTTCAAGGTTTACGAGAGACTCTTCTCTCTATGGCACATTCTGCACATGCCGCTATTTTTAATGCTCGTGCTAACGGCTATAATTCACGTAATAGCCGTGCATATGTTCTAATCTTAGCCATGGTGAGAATGCTGAGGACTTCTGTTAAGATAATACTGGCCCTGCTCCTTGCGACAGCCTTAATCTCGGCACGCAAGGCTGAGGCAAAGAGCATCAAGAGCCTCTTTATGCCCGGTAAGGTTATCTCGGGCCATGCGAAATACGAGAACAAGTGCGCAGAGTGTCATAAATCTTTCAGAAAAGGCTCTCAGATTAAGCTCTGCCTCGCGTGCCACAAAAAAGTCTCTCTTGACGTAAAAAAAGCAAGGGGATTTCACGGTAAAGACAAGAGGGCCAAAAAGACAGAGTGCAAGGAGTGCCACAGAGAGCACAAGGGGCGCGAGTACAGGGCCGTAAACTTTGATAGGGAGACTTTTGACCACAGACTTACGGACTTTAGGCTAAAGGGCGGCCACCTTGGCGCCAAGTGCGCCAAGTGTCATAAGAAAGACAAAAAATACCGCGAGGCAGCGGCAAAGTGCTTCAATTGTCACAAGGAAGATGATACGCACAAAGGGCGCCTCGGCAAGAACTGCGCCAAGTGCCACGACGCAAAGTCCTGGAGAAAGGCCCGTTTTAACCATAAAAAAACGGACTTTCCGCTAAAATTTAAGCACAAGAAGGTAACTTGCGCGGCCTGTCACCCCGGAGGTCACTTTAAGAAGACTCCTTTGGAGTGCCTGAGCTGTCACAGGATTAACGATGTACATAACGGAAAATACGGCAAAAAATGCAGCGACTGCCACAAGGCCAATGACTGGAAAAAATTCAGTTTTGATCATGAAAAGACAAAATTCTCCCTTGAGTTCAGGCATAAGAAGGTAGACTGTCACGCCTGCCACAAGGGTAAGTTTTATAAAGATAAAAAACTCAAAAAGACATGCTACGGCTGTCACAGAGACGATGACGAGCACAAGGGGCGTTACGGCAAAGAGTGCAAGACCTGCCACAGCCCGAGAGAGTGGGGAAAGTTCAAGTTTGACCATGATAAGACGGACTTTCACTTAAGGGACGCCCACAAGAAGGTTGAGTGCGCCAGGTGTCATCAGGGGCAGGCCTACGGTGTAAAAAAAGCTCGCGTCTGCGTTGTATGTCACAAAAAAGACGATGTGCACAAAGGGCGTGAGGGGCGCGACTGCTCGTCGTGCCACAATGAGCGGGCCTGGGGTAAGGACGTAGTCTTTGATCACGACATTACGCACTTTCCTCTTATAGGTCTTCACGCCGTCACGCTCTGCGAGCAGTGCCACAACCGTGTGGACTATAAGCAAGTCTCTGTAAAGTGCAATGCCTGTCACGAGGGCGAAGACAAACACAAGGGCGGGCTGGGGGAAAAATGCGGCAAGTGCCACAACCCCAATGGCTGGAGGTTATGGCGTTTTGACCACAGCAGCAACACGGAATATAGGCTTACAGGGGCGCACAAAGACCTTGACTGCGCCTCGTGCCATAAGAAGAAGTTGTGGGGAAAGAACTCAACTCCCACAAATTGCTTCAGCTGTCATCAAGACGATGATATACACCGCGGCGGATTTGGACTAAACTGCCGAAGGTGTCACATAACAAAGACTTTTCAAGAGATTAAGATAAGACACTAAGGGCCCTTAAGGGCGGCGTAAAGACAGCGCTCCCTTTTATTCGATGACCGGGCTTTACAGAGGAGATTTCATGATAAACACGCGAGGCACGTACAGCAGAAGGGGGGATAAGACCCCTGCATGGCGGCTTTTGTCAATTTCCATTCTTCTTCTCCTCATCACATCTCTGCTCCCCTGCGGCTGGGCCCACGGCGCACGAGTTAACCGAGGCACCGAGCAGAACCTCTATGTCATCACCCTTATCTCCAGCACAAAACCCATCAATACCGCCGCGGTGCGCGGCGAAGAGACATTTAAGGGACATACGCTCTACACTACCAAGTCCATTATAAAGGGTGTTGCGTGGCACAGGCTCCGTCTGGGTTTTTTCCCCACAAGAACGGCCGCCGCAGAGGCGATGCGCTCTCTTAAGGGAGACTTTAGAGGGCCCTGGGTCTCAAAGACCACAGTGAGTGAGAGCAGAAGAGTCCTCAGCAGGGGCAAAAAGAACAGAGGCAATAAGCCCTCTTTAAATGAGACCAAACAAAAAATAGGACAAAAAAGCGCCGAGTATGCAGCGGCGACGAAGGATGCAGGAAAAAAATTCGCAGGCTGGAGCAAGAAGACTTTTACGGAAGTCGACAATGGCCTTCGCAAAAAATTAGAGAAGATAAAGACAAAGCTAAGAGAAGATAAGGCCCGCCGAGACAAAAAGAGCCGAGAAGCCGACGCCAAGAAGGAGGCAGACCAAAAGTCCGTCAAAAAAAAGAGCCCCAGACGCCTCGACTCAAAAAGTGCCTCACTTGATAATGGCCGCTATGCAGTTAGCCTTATCTCTAATACAGCGCCTATCAATACCACTGCGCTTCGCCCTCATAAGGCCTTTAAGGGACACACGCTCTACACTGCCAGCTCTGATATAAAGGGCGTTACGTGGCACAGGCTTCGTCTGGGGTTTTTCCCCACAAAAGCAGCTGCCGACAAGGCAATGGCGCAGCTTAAGGGCGACTTTAAAGATGCCTGGATAACAAAGGTCTCAACAGATGAACAGAGAAGGGCCCTGAGGGCATCTGCAAAACAGGCAAGATATAAGACCTCTGGCAAGAATAAAGCAAAGACTCTAAACAAAAAAAATACAGAGTCCGCAAAGACCGCGGGCAAGAGCGGCGGTAAGTTAGCTAAATGGAGCAAAAAAACCTTCGCCAATATAAAGACAAAACTCAAAGAGAGCGGCACACAAAAAGAAGAGGTAACAACAGAGACCGCCTCAAATAGTGACGTCATCAATAAACCTATCTTCAGCAGCAGAGATTCAAGAGCTGAGAAAAAAAAGAGCAGGGCCAGCTTTATTTCAAGAACAATACCTATTGAGAAAGGCCGCTATGTGGTAAGCCTTATCTCTAATACGGAGCCAATAAAGACCGATGCGCTGGGCGATAAAAAGGCCTTTGCCGGCCATACGCTCTATACCTCGAAACACCACATCAAGGGCGTACTCTGGCACAGACTCCGTCTTGGGTTTTTCCCCACGAAAAAAGAGGCCGAAAAGGCGATGAAAGGGCTTAAGGGCGAGTTTAAGGAGGCATGGGTGGCGAAGGTCTCGGCAGCGGAGCGAGAGAACGCCGCGGCAAAGGCCTTAGGAGGTTCAACTCAAAGGGCCTCTCTTGATAAACGTGAGAAAAAAAGCGACAAGAAGAAGCATTATACAGCCACCTTTCAGATGACGGGTAAGAAGTTCGCGGGCTGGAGCAAAAAGACCTACAGCGAGCTTGATGAGGGTCTGAAGAAAAAACTCTCTGAGATGAAAAAGAACTTTGACGAGAGCACATCGCGTCCACTGGAAGAAGGAGCGGGCACAGGTAACGCTGAGAGCGGTGGAGGCGATGGAGGGGGAGAGGGCCGCACTATAACCGTATCCAGAAAAAGGGGGCAGTCCTTCAAGTTCAATCACTTCAAGACAGGCTTTCCACTGGAGAACAGACACACCTCCGTAAAGTGCGAGTCCTGCCATGCACGCGGCGTCTTCGCCAATACCCCCACACAATGCTCCCAGTGCCACACACAGGGCTCTATGGTTAAGGCCACGGCAAAACCCGTTAAACATACACGCACCAACGCGCCATGCGAGGACTGCCACAGCACCAATGGCTGGGCGCTATCACGCTTTCGCCACACCGCCGAGACCTTCGGCCGCTGCCTGAGCTGTCATAACGGCGTAGAGAACCTCGGTAAACCTGCAAGGCACATTGCGAGCAGCTCCAACTGTGAGGACTGCCACAACACAAGCACATGGCTCTCGGCAAGGTTTAGCCACTCAGACATTACCTCGCCCTGCGCTACATGCCATAACGGCTCAAGCGCCACAGGCAAACCGGGAGGCCATGTGCCAAGCAGCAACATCTGCGACGACTGCCACACCACAGGTGGCTGGATACCGGCGGGATTTAATCACTCCAATATAACGGCATCGTGCTCCACCTGCCATAACGGCACCACGGCGCAGGGAAAATCCGCCAACCACATGCCGAGCAGCAACACCTGCGATGAGTGCCACTCGACACGCGCCTGGATACCTACGAGCTTTGACCACTCCGGCATAAGCACACAGTGTTCCAGATGTCATAACGGCTCAACGGCCTCAGGCAAGCCCGCTAATCACGTACAGAGCAACAATGTCTGCGACGACTGCCATACCACGCACGGCTGGCTCCCCGCAGGTTTTGATCATGGCGGCATAACCTCGCCATGCTCAAGCTGCCATAACGGCACTACGGCTACGGGCAAGAACGCAGGCCATGTACAGAGCAGCAACATCTGCGAC
>CAZEBZ010000022.1:0-26672 GCA_964510775.1 uncultured Thermodesulfobacteriota bacterium | reverse complement strand
TGTTAGTTTTTTATCACTAACCTTTCGGGGTGTCCACTAAACCGGGGGAACTTCAGTCTTTCCTGCAGCTATAAAGTAGATACCCATAATTATACCCCAATGTTAAAAATGAAATAAAAATTAGGTATAAATATTATCGAATACTATTAGTAATATACAACTTTTAAGGAAGGTTTTCAACTGTGCAGTAGAGCCATGTATGATGGGTGAAGCGAAGCGTAACCCATCAAAGTTAGGAAAAGATAGGGGCACCCTACCTCTTCATAAAAAGCCTGTAAAAGCAGAAGATCACAAGGGCGCTGGCAAGACCCCATGAGGTGCATAAAAATATCCAGCCCTGTAGACTCATGCTCTACCCCTCCTTCTCTTCCATGCCATACGCACAATAACCAGATGAAGCACAAATAAGGCGAATAAAAAACCTCTTGTAAGCCAGATTCCCGTGCCGTGTTTTGTAATAACGCTTGGCAGCTGCTGCCAGGACCAGGCAATGAGTATTATAAGGAGAAATCCCGGTGTAATGTACTTCATGAGGTAATAAAAAAGACGAGGTACTTTTATATGAGCGCCACGTGTAATCTCAGCCCATGCGCGATCGCTGCCGAGGATCCAGAAGAAGATAATCATCTCAAAGAGAGCGAGTATTACAAGGGCGAAGGTGGCTACCCAGAAGTCCATCTCGTCAAGGCTGCCTTTGAGGAATATGGCCATAGGCGCCGTGAGAAGGAAGAAGAGACCCAGGGCGTAGACGGATTTTTTTCTCGGCCAGTCAAATTCATCCTCAAGAAAGGCGATAACAGGCTGTGAGAGGGCGACGATAGATGTAAGGCCTGCGACAAAGAGGAGCAAGAACCACAAAAAGCCGAAAAAAGTACCAAAGGGCATGTGGGTAAAGATAGCGGGCATGCTGATAAAACCCAGACCAAAGGCCCCGCTCTCTGCTACCTCGCGGGCGCCGCTTGTGCCGAAAAAAATTACCGCCGAGACTATGGCTATTGTAGAGCCAAAGACTACCTCGGCAAACTCATTAAGGCTCGCCGTGGCGAGGCCGTCAAGGGCGATGTCCTCGTCTTTTCTTACATAACTCGCGTATGTCAGCACTGCGCCAAGGCCCAGAGAGAGGGTGAAAAAGACCTGACCCGCCGCTGCGAGCCAGACCTTGGCGTTAAGAAGACCGCTGAGATCAGGCTCCCATAAAAAGGCGAAACCCTCGGCCACAGTCGCCCCCGTAGTTGTTGAGGGCGGCAGCGTTACGATGCGGATAAATAGTATGGAGGCCATGATAAAGAGCAGTGGTATAGCAACCTTGCTGAGCTTTTCTATGCCGCCGGAGATACCCTTTGCCAGCACCCAGAGGCTTAGAGCAAGGGTGATGATAAAGAAGATAATCGTAACGAGCGGCGGAGTGAGAAAGAGGCCATCGCCGCCGCCGCCGGTGTAGGAGGCAAGATAGGTCTTGTATGGTGTAAGTATCTCCGTACCTGCGCCAAGGGCATGGGAGTCTACGGCAGGGTAGAGATGAAGAAGAGAGGCGAGGCTGAAAGATAACGTCCAGGAGCATATGTATATATAATAAATAAGTATAACAAGGGGCAGGAATATCCCAAGCACACCGATGTACTTCGCGAGACGGTTCTTCCAGATTGCATCAAAGATGCCCGGGGCCGTGCCGTGGCCTATGTTGCCGCCGTAGCGCCCAATGCCCCACTCTACCCACATAAGGGGTATGCCCAGAAGGATAAAGGAGATGAAGTAAGGTATCATGAAGGCGCCGCCGCCGTTCTGGGAGGCCTGCACAGGGAAACGCAGAAAGTTGCCGAGCCCTATGGCGTTGCCTGCCATGGCGAGGATAAGCCCTATTCTCGAACCCCATTGTTCACGTTCTCTCATTGTATAGAAAACCTCTCCTTAAATTTCCTACTTTCTTTTAGAAAAAAGAAAGTAAGACAAAGAAAACCAATGACGTTGAACCTTATCACCCTTGAAAAAACATAGTCCCCCATTTAACCTCGTAAAAAAAGAAAGTTTTTTGATTTGTTTACTCTCTTACTTTGTCTTCATAACCTTTTGTCAGCCTATAGCCACAAAGGCCATAGCAAGGTCGGCGCAGTAGGATATGCTGATAAATATTTTTTTATCTGCTCTATCTTCTTTCATCAGGACTCTTGCTCTGCCATGAAGGATTACAGAGGGACTCCCGTTGCCCTTATTAACCACCTCAATATCGCGCCAGCTGAGCCCATCTGATAGCCCTGTGCCAAGGGCCTTGAGGCAGGCCTCCTTGGCGGCAAAGCGGCCAGCGAGGTGTCTTGCGGGGTCTCTTCTGCTAAAAGAATAAGCGGCCTCCTCCTCTGTAAAGACTCGTTTTATAAAGGCTTTTTTCTGCATGAGATCCTTGATACGGCTTATGGCCTCGATATCAATACCCGTAGAGATGTTTTTTGAGGGTAAGGCCGCGGCCTTTGCGCCTTTGTTTTCATCTGTGCCTATCATCTGTTCCAGTCGTGTTTTTACTAATAGTTTGATAAGATTGAGATTAAAAAAATCAGCCAATCTCACGGTGAAAATCATCATCAAAGCGCACTATATCGTCTTCTTCAAGGTACAGTCCGCTCTGAACCTCTATTAGCTCAAGGGGCGTATCATCAGGGTTATCAAGGCGGTGTCTCACCCCAAGGGGTATGTCTATGGACTCGTTAATAGAGACGATTTTTTCTTCTTCGCCGCGTATTACCCTTGCACGGCCCTTTAATATGACCCAGTGCTCGCTTCTCTTATTGTGGAGCTGCAGGCTGAGGCGCTGCCCGGGCCTTACAACTATTTTTTTTATCTTATACCCGGGCCCGCTCTCAAGGACTGTGTACTCGCCCCAGGGCCTCTTTGTTGTCTTATGCTCGGCGTGTTCAGTGTAGTCCTTTTCTTTCAATGCCTCTACTACGGCCTTAACATCTTGCGCCCTATCTTTGGGACAGACGAGGGTGGCGTCTGGTGTATCAACTAAAATCATGTCTCTTAGTCCAATGGTAGCTACTACGCGGTCGCAGCCAAGTATTATGGAGTTGTTGCTCTCAAGGTCTACTACGCGGCCCTTTATGACATTACCGCCTTCGCCTCTGCCGAGGACCTCGCCAAAGGAGTTCCAGCTGCCCATATCAGACCAGGAAAAGTCCGCGGGAATTACCACAACGCCCTCGGCTTTTTCCAGTATGCCCGTGTCTATAGAGACAGACTCCATGGCCCCGTAGGCAGCGCTGATGTCTTTGCCCTCTTTAATGGACATGAGCTGCTTGTACATGGCGGGCATGTGTCTTTTTATCTCATCAAGTATGCGCGCCGCCTTCCAGATGAATATGCCGGCGTTCCAGTAGTATCCGCCCTCGGCCAGATAGGCCTCGGCGCGTGCCTTGTCGGGTTTTTCAACGAATTTTTCCACGCGGCACGCTCCGGCAACCTCATTTTCAAGCCTTTCGCCTGATTTTATATACCCGTAACCCGTCTCCGGAGTTGTTGGAATTATGCCGAAGGTGACAAGATGGCCTTTTTGGGCAAGTTCTGCGGCACGTATAAGGTGAGTGCGGAACTTTTCTCCCTCATCAATGATGTGGTCTGCAGGAAGCACGGCCATCACCGCTTGAGGGTTCATTTCATACAGGCGCAGCGCAGCAAGACCTATGGCGGGCGCAGTGTTTCTCCCCATGGGCTCTACAACATATTTTGGGCAGAGGGGTTCACCTTCTTCTTCATAACAGAGGTGAAGGCGTATAAGCTCTGCCTGCTCCTCGTTAGTAACTACAAATACTTTCTCCGCGGGGACAAGGGGAGTTAGGCGTTTAATGGTGGATTTCAGGAGGCTCTCGTCACCTACGACCTTAAGGAGCTGTTTTGGCGTGGTGGCCCGGCTTAGGGGCCAGAAACGGCTCCCAATGCCCCCTGCGAGTATGACGGCGTAAAGGGGGATGCTTGTCTTCTGCTCTGTTTTTTCTCTTATTATAGTCATATCTCAGATATAAGGGTGAGTACTTGTAGGTATCTTGGATTTTTTTTAATATGTCATATTAAAAATTAACGTGCAACTACAATATTTTTTTAAGAGTGAGGGGCGTTATTTATCCCACCTCCCTCTCGCCTCACATGGGCACTCATCTGTTAGGCTTGCTTATTGGCTGTCGAGTTTTTGGTAGCCTTTTTAACCCCTTAGGACGAGTGTTGCCGCCTTGAGCCCGTATTTACGGAACCACCCCTTAACCTCACCGGAGCTGACTATGGTTTTTTTCCGTACTTTTTTTCGTTTTGCGAGCATATCAGGCAGGCCTGCAAGGGCTGCGAGGTAGGCCTTTGCCAGTATAAGCACGAGGCGGGCCGGAGAAAAGTCATTGCTGAACTCTGCGCCTGCGCCGCGGCCGCTAAGCAGGCCATAGACCTCAAGTACGTAGCGCCAGACCTCGTAACAGGGCGCGAGGAGGAGCTGTGGCAGAGGAAAATTCTTAATAACAACCCATAAGTGATTTCTCTCTGCGAGGTATGCCTTAAAGGGCGTGTAACGGCCGCTTGTGCCAGAGTAGTGATGGTAGACCACGGCTTGGGGCACGTATATTGTGCGCCATCCCGCGAGCTTCGCGCGAAGCCCAAGGTCCGTGTCTTCGCAGTAGGCAAAGAACTCTGCATCGAAGCCGCCCAAACTCTCAAGCATACTCGCCCTGTAAAGGGCGGCGCAGGCGCTTGGTATGAAGACCTCTTCCTCCTTATCGTACTGGCCTCTGTCTTCCTCCAGTCTTCCTCTGCCCTTTGCCAGACCATTACCACAGATAAGGAGGCCTCCTGCCGAGTCAATTATGTTCTTCTCGTGTTTTGAGAGTATTTTTGGGGCCCACATGCCTACGTCCTCAGATGAGTTTTCAGCGGCACAAGCCATGAGCTCAAGAAAATCTTCGTCTACCTCAGTGTCGTTATTAAGGGTAAGTATGTATTTCCCCCTTGCCGCCTCTATACCCTCATTGTTGCCTGCAGCAAAACCGAGATTTTTATTGTTTATGATAATGCTTACTTGTGCAAAATTCTCCCGAATAATATTGAGGGAGTTGTCTGTAGAGGCGTTGTCAACGAGTATTACCTCAAAGGAGGTATCTTTGCTTTGCCTGAAGAGGGAGGTAAGGTTTTTCTGTAAAAAAGCCTCGCCATTCAGGTTGACGATGATAATGGATATAAGGGGGTTTTTATTCGTCATTGTCCAAGAGGCATAAGTTGGTATTAATGGAGCTTAAATAATATAGCGACTTTAATGTACAAAAACAGTCTTACTCACTCTTACCTTATCGGTAAAGAAGAGAGAGGGTATGGAGGGCTGTTTTTTCCCAGGTAAAGTCCAGTGCCCGCTTGAGCCCTCTCTGTATAAGGCGGCTTCTAAGCTCACCGTCTTCAAGTACTGTTTTTATTCCCTCGGTTATAGCCTCTTCACTTAGCGGGTCTACAAGCAGGGCCGCGCCGCCCGATACCTCGATAAGGGGCTCTATGTCTGAGCATACTACAGGCACGCCGCAGGCCATTGCCTCTACAACGGGTATGCCGAAACCCTCATGTAGAGAGGGGAAAATCAGCATGGAGCTTGCCGAGTATATAAGGGGTATGTCCTCAAAGGGCAGCCAGCCCAGCATGCTGACATTGGCCTCGATACCAAGTTCCGCTATCTTTGCCTTAATCTCCGGCGAGCCGTAGTCTCTTGCGCCTATAAGTACGAGGTATAAGTCGGGGTACTCGGAGATGACTTCCTTAAAGGCAGAGAGTAGACGCTGATAGTTTTTATGGGGCAGGCTTGAGGCGAGGTAGAGGATAAATTTCTGGGGTAGTGAGTATTTTTCCAGCACTTCTTGTTTTTCGCTCTCGCTGCGGCGGTAAAAGGAGCGGTTATTTGCGGCAAGGTGTACTATGCTTACACGGTCTTCGGGAATCTTATAATATTTTATAATATCTTCTCGCGCCTTTTTTGAGAGGGTGATTATCTTCGCGGCGCTCTTTGCGCTAAGTTTTATTATGGTCCTTAGAAAAAAGAGCTGGCCTCTTGAAAAATTTTCCGGCTGATTCTCATGCTGCAGGTCGTGGAGTACGAGGACGGAGCGGGCGCTTGAGATAAAGGGGGCCGTCATGCCCGCGCTGAGCAGCACGTCTATGCGGCGGCGCAGAATCTGCAGGGGCAGGATAAACTGCTCCCAGAGTATCCTTACGGGACGCCTTGAGGCGTTAAAAGGGCAGCAGATTACCTCCATCTGCGGCGCTATCTTCTCAAAGACCCCGAGGGACTCTTTGCTGATAAAGATAAAATACTCGTTTTTGTCGTCGAGCTTCGCGAGGGTCTTTACGAGATTTCGAATATAGGTCTCAGTTCCCCCTACATGGCCGGGGATGAGATAAAGGGCGTTTATACCAATGCGCACTAAGGATATGCCTTATTTATATGTGTGTTATTATTGGCTCTTTATTAACGCCTCATCTAAATGCGTTAATTAGGTAGAGTCTTGTCTTATTTAGTCTCATGGCAAAGCAGCTCTCTGTCATGCTCTACCATAATGCCAACAAGGTCTGTAAAGGTCGTCTTCGGGCTCCAGTTAAGTTCCTTGCGGGCCTTTGCGTTATCGCCAAGGAGCAGGTCTACCTCAGTTGGTCTGAAAAATTTTGGGTCGACCTTTATCAACACCTTGCCCGTAGCCCTATTAATACCTTCTTCGTCTACTCCTTTTCCTGACCACGTAAGCTCGATACCGAGGTGGCCAAAGGCGGCATTACAAAAGTCCCTTACGCTATGCGTCTCACCTGTTGCCACTACATAATCACCTGGCGCGGGGGCCTGAAGCATGCGCCACATGGCGTCTACGTACTCGGCGGCATAACCCCAGTCGCGTTTTGCGTCGAGGTTGCCGAGGCGCAGCTCTTTTTGCAGCCCTTTTTTTATGCGCACAGCGGCGTGGGTTATCTTTCTTGTGACAAATTCAAGGCCGCGAAGGGGCGACTCGTGGTTAAAGAGTATACCCGAGCAGGCGAAGATGTCGTAGGACTCTCTGTAGTTTACTGTTATCCAGTGCCCGTAGAGCTTTGCCGCGGCATAGGGGCTTCTTGGGTAAAAGGGCGTGTCCTCGTTCTGAGGTACGGCCTGAACTTTACCGAACATCTCACTCGACGAGGCCTGATAGAATTTTATCTTGGGGTTTACCTGTCGTATTGCCTCAAGCAGCCGCAGCGGGCCGAGGGCCGTTACATCAGAGGTATATATGGGCATCTCAAAGGAGGCCCCCACAAAGCTCTGCGCCGCGAGGTTATAGACCTCGTCGGGGCGCACTTTCTCAATAGTACGGAGTATATTTGTTATCTCCTGCAGCTCCAGAGAGACGCACTCTATACCCTCATAAGCGCTAAGATGCTGGAGTTTACTTACGTTCATCTCCGAGGCCCTTCGAGCCGCGCCAAATACTCTGTAGCCTTTATCAAGGAGCAGTCTGGCGAGATATGCCCCGTCCTGGCCTGTAATGCCCGTAATAAGCGCTCTTTTTTCTGCCATTTTTTCCTCTCTCCATTACTTTGCCGCAGCAGTGTATTTTTTATTGTTGATCAAAATTACTCTCCCTGTTCTTCGTTCTTTTAGCAGGGCGGGAGAAGCAAGGTTCTGACTCTTGTAGGTATTAGTATTATTCTACCCTTTTTTATCTTTTTTTATATTACTCTTCAGGTGTGGTCTGTATTGAATTATCATGAAATTTTACGCTTTTTTTATGCTTTATACCCAGATTTTTCCTGTAAAAGAGCTGTTTTGTCAGATACTCTGCTCTATGGCTGTCTTTTTTGATCATGTCCTCTTTGGGCTTTTGTATACTTTTTTATAGACCTCAAGGGTTTTTTTTGCGCATTCCTCCCATGAGAATTTTTTTGCTTGAATAAGGCCCTCTTGCCCCATCTCTTCCTGAAGGCTCTTACTGCTGATTATCTTCTTCAGGGCCTCTGTAAGCTGCGCCTCATCAAGGGGGTCGATAAGGAGCGCCGCAGTGCCCGCTACCTCGGGCATACTCGATGTATTAGAGGTAATAACAGGGGCGCCGCAGGCCATTGCCTCAAGTAGGGGCAGGCCAAAACCCTCGTAAAGAGAGGGGTAAACAAAGCAGCGCGCTTGTGAGTAGAGGGCCGAGATGTCTTCGCTCTCAACAAAGCCCGTAAAGGTTGTCTTATCCATAAGTCCGAGCTTTTTTAAGGTATCATGAACAGAGGTGTTCTTCCAACCCTTTGCGCCGGCTATAACGAGGCGATTGGTTTTCTTATGCTCTTCAGGCAGTCTTGCATATGCTTTTATTAAGGTGGTGACGTTCTTTCTCGGCTCAAGGGAGCCGAGAAAGAGTATATAATTCTCAGGGAGTTTATATTTTTCCCTGACCTGTTCAAGGGTTTTTTTATCCGTTATTGGCCGTAGCTCCGGATTTGCCGCCAGCGGCGTTACAGTGATAAGCTCCTCAGGCGCGCCGGCTATTTCTATAAGGTCTTTTTTCGTATGCTCTGAGATGGCGATAATGGCGTCGGCGTATCTTACGGCGTCCCTTATGCCCTTTTTGCAGTGCCTGATGTTAAGCCTCTCGTGACACTGCGGGTGTGTGAAGACCGTAAGGTCGTAGATAGTTACGACAAGGCGTTTTTTTTTGTCTCTGAACCTCGGTACGCAGAAGGTGTTGGAGTGGAAGATATCGGCCTTTATATCGCCGAGCATGTACTCTCTGAATTTTGCGCCAAAGCCCGGTATTTTCATGTACCCGAAGAGCTGAAAGGGAATGGGAGTGGTAAGGTACTCTATGCGAAAGTTTCCCCGAGGCGGAGTAATGGAGTTCTCCCTTAGGCCCGCGCGTTTCGAGGCCCTTTGAAGCATGTAGAGTATATATTTATTCTCCCTGTCTACCCTTCCCAGAGCCCGGGCGAGGTTATATGAGTACTGGCCTATGCCGGCGTTCTTACCCTCGGCGAGGCTCCAGTCAAAGGCTATCTTCACCAAAGCCCTCTCATCTGTGCTTTTTTGCCTCTATGGCATCGCTGTATATCTTCATCAGCCTCGGCAGATAATTCTTCATGGTGTATTTTTCCTGCACACTCTTATACCCCGCAAGGCCCATTGCACGAGCCTTTTTTTTGTCTTTAAGGACTTTAGTTATTTTTTCCGCGAGCTCTTTTACGTCTCTAGACTTTACGAGATAACCTGTTTTACCCTCTTCGAGCCAGTCCGGTATGCCTCCTGTGCGAAAGGCAACGACAGGTTTTGCGTTGGCCATTGCCTCTATGCCCACGAGACAGAAGGACTCTATCCAGACAGAGGGTATAACGACGAGGTCGGCCATTGCGTAGTAGTCCCGTGTCTTTTTATAGGATTGAATCCCAGGAACCTCTACCCTGTCCTCGAGGCCGAGGGTCTTTATCTTTTCATGGACCTTCGCCATATCAGGCCCGCCTGTTACGAGATAGAGCTTAAAGGGAATTTTTAGCAGCGCCGCGGCCTCAAGAAGGTACAAGATACCTTTCTCAAAGGAGGCCCTTCCTACAAAGAGTATACTGTTCTCATCAGGTTTATCAAATTCCTTGCTCCTGCCCTTAACCTCGTCAAGGTCAAAGGTGCGCGTAAAGTTCGGCAGATATGCTATCTGCCTCTCTTGGTAGCTGTTCTGCAGGACGCAGGCCCGCATGGCTTCGCTCTCTACAATGAGTTTATCTACTTTTCTGTGCAGGAGATAATTGTAGTACCGCGGCAGGGCGCTCCTTCCGTCATAGGTAAAGTGCAGCAGGTCGGGCCAGAGGCAGCCCTCGGTTACACACTTTGAGCCAAGAGGATAGGGGCATATCTCCTTGTTTTTTCGAAGTATGCGCCAGTTGTTGAAGCAGTACAGGCGTGGGTCGTGTATGGAGCGTACAGTTGGCGCCGCCTTTATAGCCTCGGCTATGACAAAGGGGTTTTGCAGGTTGTGTATGTGGATTACGTCAGGCTTCTCAGCGGCAAAGATTCGGGCAGCAGCCTTTTTTGCCCTCATAACGCGCACAAGATACTCCAGTACATTCCATGAGAAGGGCTGGAGGTCGAGGTTAGGGACGATATACTCCTTTCTCGCACCTGTCTTTCTGTTCTCGGCGTAGTCATGTGTGACAATGACGTTCTCTACGCCGCCTTGCTCTTCCAGCGTATTAAGGGTGTCAAAGAGGAGTTTTTCCGCGCCGCCTATGGGGCGGTAATGGTCGCAGAGGTGCAGAACTCTCATATCACTGCCCCCTTATTTTTTTGTTGGAATCAACAGCCCGGGGCTCCTCGACCTTTAATTCTATTGACTGCCCCTTTTTCTTGAAATGAAGAAAGGCCCCAAAGGCAAGAAGGGCGAGTCTGAATAGGGGGACTACTGCAAGAGAAACAGCGGTGACGGCGGCAAACCCGGGCAGCACGCGGAGTTTTTTGTAAAAGGCCTGCTTTACCTCGTCATCGGAGAGGCGCATGAGTGTGGCGCCGTTTTGCGTCTCGATGAAAAAATTCTTTGGCCTCACTATGGGCAAGAAGGGCGCAAGGAGGGCCTGCGGGGTGGCGGCGTTGTAAAAGACAATGTCATACCCCCTTTTTCTATAGGTATTGAAGGCCTTTAGAAACTTCAGACTCCTGTCAACCA
This sequence comes from uncultured Thermodesulfobacteriota bacterium, assembly GCA_964510775.1. Taxonomy (GTDB): domain Bacteria; phylum Desulfobacterota; class GWC2-55-46; order GWC2-55-46; family JADFVP01; genus JAJRZX01. Next base: position 16,011 of record CAZEBZ010000022.1, on the reverse strand, counting down.
TACGCCTTGTATCCATAAAGATATTGAGATCTCTTATCTTCCAGTCCTCTTTGTTCTTGAGGTAGCGGTCGCTGTGCCACTGGTAGCTAAGTACGTCAAGCTCGTAATCATCAAGGAGCTTTGTAAGGTTTGCGGGAAATGTCGAGTCCGCGGAAAAATCGAAGTAGAGTATGCGTTTGGCAGGTCTATGGTACTTCTCCTCGAACTCCTCAAGGGCCCTGTAGAGGTCCTGGAACTCTGCGAGGTAGTAGGCCTTCTCCATGTCTTCTCTTGGGAACCCCGGCATCTCAAAGGGGATGGTAAGGGTTGTGGAAAAGTGCGAGGACTCCTTTATGTCCATGAGCATAGTGCCCTCGCGTTTTATGACATCATAGACCTCGGTATAAGGATAGGGGTTTAGAATGCCGTAGGTGAAGTGGTTAAGCCCCAGGCTCCGCTGGAATTTTATCGTCTTCTTTATTCCCTCGAGGCTGTCTCCGGGAAGCCCTATTATAAAGTACCCAACGGCCTTCATGCCCGCGGCCTGAATGCATTTAACGGCGTTTACTACGGCCTCAAGGGGCTCGCCTTTTTTTATGCTCTCAAATATCTTCGCGTCTCCTGACTCTACGCCCAGGGCTACGCTCGTGCAGCCAGCCTGCTTCATCAGGCGCGCAAGCTCCATGTCTATCTTATCGGCCCTGATGCCGTTGTGGCAGTACCACGTGAGGTTAAGTTTGCTCTCAATAAGGAGGCGGCAGAACTTTTTGGCCCTGTCTACGCGAAGAGTAAAGTTGTCGTCGAGTATCTCAAAGGCCTTTATGCCGTGCCTCTCTGTAACAGTGCGAAGCTCCGCCATGATGTTCTCCGGCGTGCGGGCGCGCCACTCCTTACTGCTCACCACTCCGACGCAGCAGTAGGTGCAGGGATAGGGACAGCCACGGCTCGTTATCATGGGGTAGCGAAAGTCTTTGAAACTAAAAGACTCTATGGACTCAAGGGAGGGAATGGGCAGTGAGTCAAGGTCTTTTATGTACTCGCGCTTCGTGGCCACTACCTCGCCGCCCTCTCTGTAGGCGATGCCGGCTATTTTTTTTACGTCTCTGCTATGCTCAAGGCCATCTACGAGTTCTATAAAACTTCTGTCCGACTCGCCGATAAAGGCGTACTCTATCTCAGGGTTTTCAAGGAGGCACTCCTTGTAGGCAAGGGTTACGTGGGCGCCTCCGGCTACATGCACTGCATTCTTGTAACGCTTTTTTATGGCCTTGGAGAGCAACAGCGCCGCATTTGCCGTAGCCGTCTTTAATGAAAAACCTATTACAACGGGTTCGTATTTTTCGGCCTTCTTCGCTACTACCTCAGGCGCATCGTCTGTGGCGTTTACGTCAAGAATGAGTACCTCATGGCCAGCCTCAATAAGGTCGCCTGCGAGATAGCAGAGGCCGAGGTTTGTGCTGCCTTTTTGCCAGCCCGGGGGGTTTACAAGAAGTATCTTCATCTGCCTTTACTCCCTTTGATTTTAGAGGCAACCGTGCCCGTAAGCCTTAGGCCTACGCCGAGGGCCGCTTTTGAGAGGGCCTTTGTCCTCGTTGCGGCGCTCTGCCTCGTTATCTCGTTCAGGCTGTGTCTCGGGCTGAAGCCGAGTATCTCTCTGGCTCTTGTTATATCGAACTTTGCTTTTTTGTTATCAGCGCAGATGTGGAATATACCGAAGTTGATTGAGTCGTTATCAATGGCTACTCGAAATGCCTCGATTACGTCGTCTATGTGCACGGCGCCGAGCCAGTGTTTGGTTAGAGGGTTCGCCGGAGGTGTTATGTGAAGTTTAGGTACTACCATGGCCGTACGCAGGCATATTGCCTTTATGCCATGCTCTGCCGTGTAAGACTCGCATAACCTCTCGCCGAGGTATTTTGTCATGCCGTACATTCCGTCGCTGGGCTGACAGGGGTCTGTCTCCATAATGAGCCTCGGAGTTGCGCGAAAGCCTACAGCGCAGACAGAGCTACAGTAAACGACTTTTTTGACCTTACAGCGACGGGCCGCCTCAAGGACATTAAATGTCCCAAGGGTGTTGATTGTAAAGTACTCCTCATCGCTTATGTCCGCGCCGCTTGTAGTGGCCGCGGCTAAGTGTAAGATAACGTCAATGCCCTCGCAGGCTCTCTCAAGGTCAGCGAGGTCTCTTATATCACCGCGGGAGAACTCGCAGCCCTCGACGGCAGTCTTCCTGCCGAAGACACGGGTCTTATACCGCTCGCCATAGTCCTTTATAAAGGCCCTGCCAACGTAACCGCTGCCACCGGTGATAAGAAGATGAGTCATGCTCTACCTGCTTAGAGTTTTTTGTAAGTTCTTTTTTTTTTACTTCTTAGGCCTTATTTTGGCCCTGATACTTTATCTACAAGTGTCCGTAGCGGAGCTGTTAGACGCCAGCTCCCTGAGTTAAGGAGTGCCTCCAGTTGATCGGTTTTTTTCTTTAGCTCTGATTTTGTCATGGCAATTTCAGAGAGAAGCAGCTCTGTCTCCTCGTCTTTATGAAGAGATAAGGCGTTTATGGCTTCATCGCCTTTAATTCCCGCCTTTGCTTTCACGTTGTCTTTTCCAAGCAGGACAAGGGAGAGATAATAGGCCTTTATGGGCAGGGGCATCCAGGTGTTTTCCAGAGTCTCCATAAGAGATGTATCGTGGTGCTGCAGGCCCTTTGTTATGAAAGACTCTATCTCCTCCGAGTTCGTGTTCATCTTTCTTACGTAGGCGGGGCCAAGAAATTTAGCGAGACGTTTTATCGCCTCCAGGGAATTCTCACCCATAAAATCATCGTAAAAGACGAAGATACGCCGCTTGCCTGCGGTATAGCGAATTAAACTCGATGTATACATATACCAGATAGAATAGGCCTCAATATCAGAAGAGACCCATTGGCGCGTAAGAACGGATTGTGCTACGTCTACGGGGTTTCTGATACATATTACATACTCCATCTCAGGGAGCAGATTCTGCCAGAAGGGCATGATGAGGCTGCACCTTGTGTCTTTCCAGCCCCAGGCGTTGTGAGGGGAGAACTCTGTGCTGATTATTTTCCGTGCCTGCTTCTCAAGGTCGGCTATCCTCGCGTCTTTTATCCAGTCTTCTGCAAAGTCGGGTATCCTGTGTGTGTCTCCGCCAAAGCGTGTAAGAATCTCATCGCTTATCTTGAGGAGGGTCTTATTCTCCCAGCAACCTTTTTTATTATACTCCGTCTCCATAATCAGGTCGTCACGGCCGCCAAAATATACGCCGAGAAGATTTACAATGCGCGCTATCATCGATGTGCCGCTTCTCTCCATGCCGGAGACGCAGACTGTTTTTTTTGTCTTCATGAGTTATCCTATCGTTCTATGGGCAGGGGCAGCGCTTCACCCTTGCAATTAATTCTCATAACACCGAGGCGTCATGCTTCCACTCGTGTGCAACGGCTATAAGACCGCGGCTTGTATCCAGGGCAAGTCCGCTTCCGTATACATCTGTTGGTTCTACGTTAAGCTGAATGGCGTTCTCTATATTAAAGTGCCACTCAACATTTTCCCTCGTAAGCCCTATATCCACCATATAAAGACCGCCGAGCAGAGGAAGTTCCTTGATTATTAACTCAAAAAAACCGGCGCCTTTTAACTCGGCGACAGAGTAGCCGCTAATAGGCATATTGCTCAGACGGAAGACCTCTACGCCGAGGTTGGTCTTGAACTGTATAACCACCCCCGGGGAGGTGATTATCTTATCGGCCTTGTACTGAATCCTTATCTTGATTCTGTCTCTTGTACAGAGGTTTGCTATCTCCATACCCTCAAGATCCGTTACCTTTATCTCCTCTACGGTGAAGCCTGTTTTTTTGTTCTCATAGGGGATGCTCATAATCTGAACCGGCCCGGTGCCTTCTTCCACATTGCCGGAGCTGAGGTATTGCTCCGTTACCTTATTTACCGGGCCGTAGGCAGCGACGCTGCCGCTTTCCAGCAGCACGGCTTTGGTGCAGAGTTTTGCAACGGCCGCCATGTTATGGCTGACAAATAGTACTGTTCGGCCGCCCTTGGCTACGGCGCCCATCTTACCCAGGCATTTTTGCTGAAAGGCGGCGTCTCCAACGGCAAGGACCTCGTCCACTACGAGTATCTCGGGCTCAAGGTGCGCGGCAACGGCAAAGGCGAGGCGCACGTACATGCCGCTGGAATAACGCTTCACAGGCGTATCGAGAAATTGCTCTATCTCCGAAAACTCCACTATCTCATGGAATTTGCGCCTTATCTCAGCGTTGCTCATGCCGAGAAGGGAGCCGTTTAAAAAGATATTCTCTCTGCCCGTAAGCTCGGGGTGAAAACCAGTGCCCACCTCAAGAAGGCTTGCCATACGCCCGCGCATGGTTATGCGCCCCTCCGTGGGGTCTGTTATGCGAGAGAGTATCTTCAGGAGGGTGCTCTTTCCGGCGCCGTTTTTGCCTATTATCCCTACTACCTCCCCCTCTGCAACAGTAAAGGATACGTCTCTCAAGGCCCAGAGCATATTCTCATCGTTATCTGCTGCTACGCGCGGCTCTCTTAGCCGCCTGAAGGGCGCTGTGATGGCCTGCGTTATCTCTTCTCGAAGGCTCCCGTAGGAGACTTTTTTTCCTATTACATATCTCTTGGAGATATTATCTATCTCTATAAGGGGTGTACTCACTGTATTAAATAATTCCTCTTAGACAACATCGGCAAAGTGTCTCTCTACACGTCTGAAATAAAGGAGTCCTCCTGCGAAGACTAAAAAACCGGTAAAGGTGGAGACCGCAAGGGATACCCACGGTATGGGCAGGTGCCCCATAAGCGCCGGGCGGAAGGCCTCTATAACACCGCCCATTGGATTTAATAGCAGTACCCAGCCGTAGTGACCGCCGATAAGGCTCTTAGGGTATATCACGGGCGTAGCGAACATCCATATCTGTATTAAAAAGGGTATTATGTACTGAATGTCCCTGTATCTTACATTTAGGGCGCTAAACCACAGCCCGAAACCCAGGGCGTTCATAAGTGTTATTAATACGAGCAGGGGTACAAGTAAAAGGCCGCTGCCCGGGGTGATGCCGTAATAGATTAAGAGAATACCGAGGACTAAAAACGTTATGAAAAAATCCAGAAGCATGGAGAGGGCGTCACTTGCCGGAATAAGAAGGCGGGGAAAGTATATCTTTGTTATCAAGTTGGACTCGGCGACAAGGCTGTTTGTAGCCATGCCAAGGACTCCTGCGAAGTAGTTCCAGGGCAGCAGGCCTATTAAGACAAATAGCGGATAAGGTATGCCGTCAGAGGGCATCTTTGCGAGACGGCCAAAAATGACTGAGAAGACGATCATGGCGAGAAGGGGCTGCACGACGGCCCAGACAACTCCAAGGGCTGTCTGCTTGTACTTTATCTTTATGTTACGCCAGGCGAGGAAATAAAGGAGCTCCCTGAAGCGCCACATTTCGCGCAGATTCAGGGCCATCCAGCCGCTTCGAGGCTCTATGAGAGTAGTATTAGAGATACTCTTATTCATTTAGCGTGGGACCAATCCATTGGATTTCAGGTAGTTAATTATTTCCTCGGCGCCCTCTTCAGGGGTAATCTTTTCCGTCATTATACGCAGCTCAGGGTCTTGGGAGCCCTCATAGGGGTCTGAAATGCCTGTGAACTGCTTTATTTCCCCGCTTCTCGCCTTGGCGTAGAGGCCCTTTACGTCGCGTTTCTCACACTCCTCTACAGGACAATCGACAAAGACCTCGATAAAGGCGCCTTTTCCTCCCGCGCCCTCAATCTCCCCCCGAACCTCTTCTCTTATAGCCCTGTATGGCGAGATGGCGGCTACGAGATTTGGAACCTTGTGCTTTGTAAGCAGGCGCGCCACCCAGCCTATGCGCCTGATGTTGGTGTCCCTGTCCTCCTTGGAAAAGCCAAGACCCTTTGAGAGGTTTGTCCTTATAACGTCGCCGTCAAGGACCTCAACGTTTGTAATGGACATCTCCTGCAGCCTGTGATGCACGATATTTGATAACGTAGTCTTTCCGGCCCCTGATAACCCAGTGAACCAGATAGTAAAGCCTCTCTCTAACATTTTTAAACTCCTTTAATGGTTTATCTGCTGGAATTCTTTCCGTACTGGCTCTCGTAGTACCTCATATACTCGCCTGAGATAATAGCCTCCCACCAGGGGCGGTTCTCCAGATACCAGGCAACAGTCTTCTCCATGCCTTCTGCAAAACTTGTCGCCGGTCTCCAGCCAAGCTCGGTCTCTATCTTCGTGCTGTCTATGGCGTAACGGCGGTCGTGACCTGCGCGGTCTTTTACATAGGTAATAAGTTCTTTTCGTGCCTTGTCATAGGGATACTCTGCGGCAAGGGTCTTGTCCTCGGCAATCACTCTGTCAACTATGGAGCAGATGATATTTACTATCTCCATGTTCTTGCGCTCATTGCCGCCGCCGATGTTATAGACCTCTCCGGGAAGGCCCTTATCCATTACAGTCTCGATTGCCTCGCAGTGGTCAGTGACGTATATCCAGTCGCGCACATTGGCTCCGTCGCCGTATACGGGCAGGGGTTTGCCCTTTAAGGCGTTTATTACCATAAGGGGTATTAGTTTTTCCGGAAACTGATATGGGCCGTAGTTATTAGAGCAGTTTGTGGTAATAACGGGCAGCCCGTAGGTGTGAAAGTATGCCCGCGCCAGGTGGTCAGAGGCCGCCTTGCTCGCCGAGTAGGGAGAGTTGGGCTGATATGGTGTTGTCTCTGTAAAATACCCCGTCTCGCCAAGGGAGCCGTAGACCTCGTCTGTTGAGACATGGATAAAGCGTTTTTTATCTATTCCTTCCGAGCCTGAGAGCCATGCCTCTCGCGCCGCCTCAAGGAGCGTAAAGGTACCCATGATATTAGTCTCAAGAAAGACTCTTGGGCCTAGTATCGAGCGGTCTACATGGGATTCCGCAGCAAAGTTTACTACAGTATTAAAGCCCTTGTCTTGAAATAACCTCGCTACAAGGGCCCCGTCCTCAATGGCGCCTTTTACAAAGCTGAACCTCTCACTCTCCATTAGCCCCTGAAGGTTGGCGAGGTTACCGGCGTAGGTAAGAGAATCAAGGACAGTAACTCTTGCCTCAGGGTGGCTCTCAAGGAGGCCCCGCACAAAATTACTCCCAATAAAACCCGCCCCCCCTGTTACGAGAATATTATCTGCCATATTAAAGACTCCCTTCTTTTGATAGCTCGGCGAGCATCTCTCTTAGCGAGTCTCGCCAGTGCGGTATAGTTAGTGAGAATTCGTCTTTTATCTTTTCTTTATTAAGTACTGAGTACGAGGGCCGCGCCGCGGGCGTTGGATAACCAGACGTTGCTATAGGCAGTACAGTGCGGCATTTTAGCTCTGCGCCAAGGGCGCGCGCCTCTTCCACTACGGCCACTGCCAGGTCGTACCAGCTTGCCACGCCCTCATCAGCGTAGTGATATACCCCGAAGGGTTTTTTTTCCCCCCCCCACCTCTCATCTGAGGGTGTTATTGTCTTTATTGCCGGGGCTTGCGCGTCTCTTGTTGTTAATCTCGTAGTTATCTGCCTTATCGCCTCTGCGAGGTCTCTTGTCCACGTAGGTGAGCCGACCTGGTCGCTTACTACGCTTATAACCTCTCTCTCAGAGGCTAATCTCAGTATGGTCTTTACAAAGTTTGCGCCATGGGCGCCGTAGAGCCATGACGTTCTTATAATAATATGTCTCGCGCAACATTCTCTTACGGCCAGTTCACCTGCGAGTTTGCTCTTACCATAGACGCCGATGGGGTTTGTCTTCTCACTCTCTTTGTAAGGGCTTGATTTAACTCCGTCAAAGACAAAATCCGTTGATATGTGGATAAGTATGGCTCCCGCAGCCTCGCTGGCAGCGGCGAGGTTTCGCGCGCCATCAGAGTTTACTGCAAAGGCCTTTTTTTCCTCTTTTTCCGCGAGATCTACCTTTGTATAGGCCGCGGCGTTGATAATAACCGCGGGAGCGGTCTCTTTTATAACCGAGAAGAGGGCCTCTTTATCAGCTATGTCAAGGTCGCCTCTGCTGCGGCAGACGGGGTCTATACCGGCCCTTTTAAGAGATGCCGCCACATCGCAGCCGAGCTGACCTGCGGCTCCTGTAATGAGAATTTTTTTTACGTTACTGTCCATCTTCTCTTCTTTTAAGACGTCCTGCGACTCCCACACTGTTATCTACCTTCTTTAATCAAGGATGTAGGGCGAGTCCTCAAGGTCTTCATACCTAATCTCGTCAATGGGGCTCTGCTTGCCCTCACCCATAAAGAGGCGGTTTGGAAAGTTCATTACAAGCCCCTCTACTTCCCCTATATTCTTATAGGCATGGACAATGCCCGGCGGTACTATAATGACTTTCGGGGCCGCTGCCCCCGCTGTCTCTACCTGCTTGACCTTGTAAGTGGGCGAGTCTTCTCTACCGTCCCAGAGGTATATCTTAAATGTAGAGGGGCCTGCAAAGCAGAAGTAATCCGTCTGGTCTACATGCTCATGAGGCCCCCGCGCCACCCCCGGCACGGTCATGGATATATAACTCATAGCAGGCATTATGGCTTTCTCTACCTCGTCGCTGCGGATCATCTCCATAAGCCAGCCCCGCGCGTCGGAGTACTTTGTTAGTTCCTTTATTATTATCCCCTCAATGAAACCTGTTGTGCTCATCTCATCAAACCTCCACTACGGAATCGTCGCCCACCATTAACCTCAGGGCCTTGTGTTTATTACGGCATCTGATGACCTTTGCGTCTCTGCCTATAAGGCTGTCCTCAAGGCGGTCAACATAGTCTACCTCTGTGCCTGAGAAGATAACAGAGTGCTCAATTATGGATTTTTTTATTGTCGAGTTCTTGCCTATACTCGTAAAGGGGCCGACAAAACTCTCTTCTATGACTGTGCCCTCGCCAATGACTACAGGGCCCCGCAGGGTGCTGTTTTTTATGCTCGCGCCCTCGCTTATAGTGACCCTGCCTGTTATCGTAGAGTTCTCGTCAACATCGCCTCTGATGTCTCTACCGAACCACTCGTCGAGGACGATGGTATTAGCGGCGAGGAGATCGTCTTTTTTACCTGTATCGAGCCACCACGTCTCAAGGATCTTGCTCTTTACCCTCGCGCCGGAGTTAATAAGCTCCTGTATGGCATCGGTAATCTCCAGCTCGCCCCGTGCTGATGGTTTTATATTGGATATGGCCTTGTGTATAGCCGCCGAGAAGAGGTAAACGCCTACAAGGGCGAGGTTGCTCCGAGGCTCACTGGGTTTTTCAACGAGTCCCAGTATCTCACCCTCGGGGTCTACCTCGGCTATGCCGAAAGATGAGGGGTTTTCTACGGGTTTTAATAATATGGCCGCCTCGGCAGGGTTGTCACTGCACTTCATGAAGTCATCGGTAAAGTCCGTTATGCCAGAGCCTATGAGGTTATCTCCGAGATACATTACAAAGGGGGCGTCGCCCAAAAACTCCTCTGCTGTAATTACGGCATGGGCAAGGCCCTTTGGCTCGGCCTGCACTATGTACTCAATAGAGACTCCCCACTTACTGCCGTCGCCTACAGTCTCTTTAATCTCATCGCCCGTCTCAGGAGAGATAATCATGGCTACTTCTTTTATGCCCGCGCGCGATATGTTATCGAGTATGTAAAAGAGTATGGGCCTGTTGGCTATGGGTACGAGCTGCTTTGCCCCTGTGTAGGTAAGTGGGCGAAGGCGTGTGCCCCGTCCGCCGCTTAAGATAAGGGCCTTCATAGCAACTTTTTGTCCTGCAGCTTCCATATCCTCACTCACCGCTCTATTTTTCTCTTCTCTCTTTGTCACAGAGACCTCCCTTACTTACATTACAGTGTTGTCTCTTGCCTTCTAAATAGTTGTTTTATAATTTTTTACTCTGAACTCAGGCACTGTCTTTCTCGATACTTTACCTGTTTTTTGCTGTCCCTCCACTCTCTATCTCTCTTTACCGCCATTTCTCTCCTTATACCCCCTTCTCCCAACCCCGCTCTTCTTTCTCCGAAGAGACTCTCCCCTAAGTTAATCCTTTCTTATTACACTAAATATAACCGCCAGCTTCCTCTATACCCTCTTCTTCTTAATGCACCCTTGCCCCTTATGTAAGCCGCTTTAGCCAGTCTCCGCCGCTGATGTCGTATATGCGCCGAGCTTCTATGCCTGAGGCAATGAGAGAGTCTCTCATGGCAGAGCCGCGGCGAAAGGAGGTTATGACTACGACATCATACTCAAGCCCCTGTAAATTTTCAACTCTTCTAATAGGAAGAGAGAAAAAATCCCCCTTTTTTTCATCATCAATTACTCCCGTAAGGGTGAGTCCACGTTCCATTAGTGAGAGGTAGGCGATCTCTGTTGTCTCATCAACGCCGTAAAAGACGATTTTGACGAGGTTTGAGCGCTCAAGTCCCTCAAAGAGTCTCTGAAAATCCTTTCTCGCCACTCTGTACAAGTTGGTAAAGTTCTGAAGGTGGCGGTATGTAAGTCGTGACTTCTCGGCTAGCCCGCGAGGTGTGAGGTAGTAGCTGTAGCGCTTCTTTGGGATAGTGGATACGGTTATGTAACCCCGTGAGGCGAGGTTCTTAAGGTATGAGTTTACAAGGCCCAGCGCGAGACCCAGTCTCTGGCTGAGGTCACGTTGTGTAAGGTGATGGTCGCGCGATATTTCGTCAAGGAGCAGCAGGGAGCGGTACTCGTTATTCTTTGAGTCCTTGTTCATAAAATGAACGGTAACACGGGAGGCTGTTGCTGTCAAGCTTGATGTTCATTTTATGAACAGAGGCTCAGCGCCTTTTGCTGATGGGGCTGCGCCTCTTCTGAAATCTGTTTACGGCATTTACATGCTCTCTGTAAGTAGTTGAAAAGTAATGAGTGCCATTATTCTTTGAGACAAAATAGAGGTATTTTGTCTTCGCAGGAGAGATGGCCGCCCTTATGGCCTCTTTCCCCGCGTTGGCAATGGGCCCCGGAGGCAGACCATAATGAAGGTATGTATTATAGGGGGACTTAACTTTTAAGTCCTTTTTTCTGATATTACCGTTAAAGGCCTTCATGGCATAGATAACAGTGGGGTCGCTCTGCAGCTTTATCCCTTTTGTAAGTCTGTTGTGAAATACTGAGGATATCACTGCCCTCTCTATGGGGTTTTGTGTCTCCTTCTCGATTATAGAGGCAAGGGTTGCTACTGTTCTCATATCCATGCCCTTTTTACGGGCTGCTCTCTTAAACTCCCGCTTATAGACCTCTTTAAAGCGCCGTACCATCTTGGTAAATATCTCCTCTGCGCTCATGTTCTTTCTAAGCCTGTATGTATCTGGGAAGAGATAACCCTCAAGGGTGGGCCCGGGCAGGCCGAGTCTCTTTATAAGGGCCTTATCCGCCGCGCGGGCCAGAAATGTATCACTCTTCCCGAGGCCCCTGCTCTTTAGAAGGGCCGCTATCTCACTAAGGGCATACCCTTCAGGTATGGTAACGGTATACTGCTTTACCTCTCCGCTCTTTAATATATTTATGATATGCGCAGTACTCATAGCCGGGCTGAGAGCGTACTCGCCGGCCTTTATATCGCGGTCAGCCCCCATGAGCCGCGCGGCAAAGAGGAATCTGCCTTTTGAGGCGATGAGACCAACTGAACTTAAGCGTTTGGCCACAAGGCGTGAGGTGGCCCCCCGCGGCACAGTAATGGTCTTTAAGGTGTTATCTCGGCTGGCAGAGCCGTAAAAGGTAATATAGAGATGGGTGAGGAGCAGGGTGGCAATAATAGCAGCGAAGAAAAGGCCTCTCTCAAGGTCTCTTGACATGGATAAATCCTTCTGTGTTCGTTAACTTATAGTACATCGCGGCGGCTATCAAGAAAACCCTGAAGTATATAGGCAGCTGCGCTCTTGTCAACTACTTCTTTGCGTCTTGCCCTTGAGAGATCGGCCTCAATGAGAACACGTGTTACTGCGGCGGTGCTGAACCTCTCGTCCCAATAGTGTACCTGCAGCCCCGTGGTCTTCCTCAGTGCCTCGGCAAAGCCCTGAACCTCCGCTGCCTTTTTGCCAACGGTGCCGTCGAGGTTAAGGGGCAGGCCAACTACTATCTCGCTAATATCATACTCCTCAATAATGGAGGAGACTGCCTTTAAGAGGGCGCTTCGTCCAGAGGCCTTTATGGTCTGCAGAGGAGTGGCCACAATGCCTGACTCGTCGCTTACGGCGGCCCCGGTTCTTTTTTTACCTATATCAAGGCCAAGAATCCTCATCAACTTAATATACCCTTACCCCGCAGCTGCATCAAGCACTACTTGACTTCAGCGGGCTCTTAATATATCATCACCACCATATCAGGGCCCTGTTATACTGAGAACGGGCGGTTAACTCAGCGGTAGAGTGCCACCTTCACACGGTGGAAGCCACAGGTTCAAACCCTGTACCGCCCACCATCAAGAGCCCCCCTTTTTACGTAGTATGGAATAAGTACTCTTTTCTCTCTTTTTTTCTTCGTTACCCCTGCTCAAACCGTTTTTTTTGCAAAAAAATATAAAAAAACAAAAAAATAATTGACACATATATATAAAATGGTTATATTCTGACATCTCATTTATATTTTATACATCATTTGTTGAGTTATTCTCGACTTTATGTTACTATATGGCTGTAACTTAAAGGTATTGCTACCTTTTATTTATAGAGGTATTAGAAATTATTTAAGTTAGTCCCTTTTTTAACCGATGTAATAAAGAAGCTGTTGCTTATTAAAGAGTGGGAGACTGGGGGGTGTAGGGGTAATAAGCATGTTGGCGAAAGTGTAAGGTGTGGCGAAGGAGGCTGAGGGGCTGATAATTTTGTGTCGGCACAAGGCACAAAAGGGGTGCAAGGGGGAGAGAGGGGGAGGGAAAGGCAAAAAATTGACATTATTGGGGCGCAGGGCTTGTTATGTTTCTTTAATCACGCCTGCTGCTACATAAGGACGTAAAATAAAGAGGATATTATTGATAAATTCTTCTTTATAATGACTAGGAAGGGAGAACAGGGATATGGGAGTTCATTATCTTGATACAATAGAGCGGATGAGATGGGCCGGCAAGCTCAAGAACGACTCTGCCGTGGCAAGGGTGCTTGGAGTTACGCCGCAGGCCCTCTCAAACTACAAGAAAAGAGGGGAGATGCCAACGGATCTTGTGTTGAGATTCGCTGATATTCATTCTCTCTCTGTTGACTGGCTTATATCGGGCAAGGGAGAGATGTACAGGTTCGGCGGAGCCCCCGGTGACGGCTATGTAATGGCAGCAGAAGAGGCCGTTGCCTATGGGCGGGAAACAGCGCACAGCGGTTGCGATTTTTTCGGTCAGCTTGATGCCGATGAGATAATTCTCGTTGGAAAACTCCTCAAAATCTGTCGTTCAGCAGATAAAACTCTCTCTGCGGCTATAAAATGTACCCTTGATACCTTTTTGCAGAGAATAGACGCAATCGATACCTCCAATATACATGAGCACGAAGCAGCCGCTCATCCAATAATCCCCGAACAGAAGAGATAAATTTTAATTTACCGGACTTACCCTCTCTTATATCTTAAAGAGAGGGTAAGTCTTGATATTGCTGTGCCTTGTCCTGCGCACTCGTCTCTGCGGCTTTCTCTTGCTATGGGCCGCGTTCTGCTTCCTTCCATCTCAGCGTCACACCATGCTCCTCCTCCCCTTCCGTTGTTGACCAGACCCTCTCTATATGGTATTTTTTTAAGATTATTGGAAAAAAGATTTATCCACCCTGAACCCCTCAAAAAATGACCGGTCTCGAGTACACTATACTCTATCCCTGGCAGCAGCTCTCCGGCGTTGGCCTTGCCTTTAAAGGGCTTACCTCTGAAGATGAGACTTTTCTCTTCTCGCCAAGCTCTATGACGGAGCTCCTTGAGAAGATGTTCGCTACTGAGGTGGAGGTGAGGCCTGTGGTGAGAGAGCGAAGGTCCATGGACGCCCAGAGCGCCGCATATCTTCACCTTGCCGATGGCGTGGGTGAAGAGGCCGCCGCGCGCGGCGTCTGGATAATGGCCGAGAGACATCCCCTGATTTACGCCTTCTCCCTTATACCTCTGCAGAGTACAACAGCCGGGCTTCTCGCGGCCCTTGAGGAAGATGAGCCCGAGCCCATAGGCAGGATCCTTAACAGGGGTGGTATTACCTTTATAAAAGAGAACCTTGAGGCAGGGGTTATAAGATGCCCATATGTGGCCGAGGAGTTTTGTCTACCGGAGTCACACTCCTTTTTTGCGCGCCGATACGTACTAAGGGGTGAAAAGGCGGGAGAGCTTGCCATTAAGGCGGCTATTATAGAGGTCTTTAGCCCCAAACTTATCTCAACTAATTCCATTAAGGCCTGACCCTATGCACCTGTACCTCCTATAGGGGAGAGAAGAGGAATGAGCGCCGCTTTTACTGGAGTTAATAAACTTCATGCCTATACTGAGCTAATAAGGCTGCCCAAGCAGTACGGCACTCTCCTTGTTCTCTGGCCGACGCTCTGGTCTCTCTTTCTGGCCTCAGATGGAGTGCCAAGTCTTCGATATCTCACGATATTTATCCTTGGAACCTTTCTTATGAGAAGCGCAGGCTGTGTGATTAATGATATTGCCGATAGAGAGTTCGATCCCCTTGTGGAGAGGACGCGCGGTAGACCCCTTGCCGCAGGGACCCTTACGGTAAGAGAGGCCCTCGCTGCCTTTGTTCTGCTAAGTGCCCTCGCCTTCATACTCGTGCTTTTTTTAAACAGGCTGACAATCGTCTTGTCTTTCGCCGGTTTAGCCCTTGCCGTAGTATATCCCTTTGTAAAGAGGGTTAGCCACCTGCCGCAGACTGTCCTTGGCATGGCATTTGGCTGGGGGGCCGTCATGGCCTGGGCCGCTGTCAATAATGCCGTCTCACCCGCGGCGCTTCTTATATTTATCGCCAATATTTTTTGGGCTATGGCCTATGATACTATGTACGCGCTCATGGATATTAAAGACGATACACAAGTTGGGGTAAAGTCTACGGCCATACTCTTTGGGGCTCGCGTATACGAGGCCCTTGTCATACTCTATCTGGCCTTTGGACTTGCCATGATTGGTGTGGGTCTGCTATTGAGTCTTGGTTTTTTTTATTACGTTGGTATAATCCTTGCGCTTGCGGCTTTTTTAATGGTAGTACTGGCGTTGCATAAAAACCCTGTGCCTGCGACTGCCTTTAAGGGTTTTCTTGCTAATGCGGCCATCGGCGGTCTTATACTTGTCTTTATTATTATGGATTTGGCGGGGGTCTGATTTTTTTATATTGTTGGTCTATGAAGTTGTTATAAGTAAGTGAGCAGGTTTTTTTTAATGGTTACGCTGGGTTTTGGGTGAACATTTATTGAGGTTAAGTTATTCTCCGATTGGTTTTCTTTGACATGAATTTTCTGTGGCGGACACTCTGTATCGAGTCTGCTCTTTATAAAACAAAGGTCAGCAAGACATTGCAATGTAATTAAAAAATTCTTTTTTCTAAAAGAAAGTGGGGGAGGTAAAAATGGCAGTATTTAGCGACATGCGAGAGTTTCTTGACCTCCTTGAGGCTAAGGGGCTCTTAAAGAGGGTCTCTGTAGAGGTGGACCCCATACTTGAGGTAGGGGAAATTATGGAGCGCCTTGTGCAAAAGGGCGGGCCTGCCGTTATTTTCGAGAACGTAAAAGGCTCTCATATGCCTATTGTAGCCAACCTATACGGCACGCGCGAACGAGTCGCCCTGGGCCTCGGCGTAAGTGAGGACGAGTTTATAAAGATAGGTGAGTTTATCGCCCTTCTGCAAAAGCCCACCCCGCCGGACGGGCTCTGGGACGCCGTTAAGAAGATACCTTTTTTCGGTAAGGCCCTGACGCTTGGGCCAAAGACTGTCTCCAAGGCCCCCTGTCACGAGGTGGTGAGAGAGGGAGGCGAGGCGACGCTTGCGGGTATTCCTATTATAAAGTGCTGGC
>CAZEBZ010000021.1:0-29048 GCA_964510775.1 uncultured Thermodesulfobacteriota bacterium | reverse complement strand
AAAGTTGGGCCCGCATCTGTCATGCCTGTTTTTTCCTCAAATAGAGGAAAGAGGACTTCCTCCTCGCCCTGAATGTGTCTGCGAAGCCCCAGATCAAACTCATTAAATGCCCTGGCGGCATCATCCCACTTATCTGCTTTATAGGCCTCGGCAAAACCATTAAAAATGACATCAAGCCTGCAGTGATCCTCCTGCATATAATCCGTAATCTCACGCTCTACTGCCTTTGTCCGCCTCTTTACTATCCTTACACGCCATGCCTCTGGACCCCGCTCCAGAGGCCACCACTCGAACTCGCCTCCGTGCTCGTTCTGAAACTGATAAAGGAGAGGCCGTGGCTCATGATCGTTCACAAGGACAAATGAATTCCCCGGAGCCAACTCATTAAAGGCATTAAATATCCCCGGATGCCGCTCCTTCGGGCTAAGGGCTCTTACGTCAAGTATACTTTCCATTTGTTACACTCCTCCTTCAGACTTAAGTTTATGCACTCATCGTAACAAGTAGAGAATAAATGTATATGATAAAAATCAGTTGTCCTCTGCTCTGTTTTTGCTCTGTTACGCCTTTTATAATACTGCTATATGTCAATATAATGGCTTTGTTAATAGAGGGGGGTTGTTTTTTTGACACGTTTGTGGTAATATATTTAATTAATAGTCCTGACGATGGGGCGAGTTATGCATGGCAGCGTAGCCGTGCAAGTATGGTCTATAGCAAAAGAGACCTTTAACGTCACCGCATCACCGGGATTATTTTATAATCTTACACAACTTATATTGCCGTAATGGGGCCTGATCCTTTTCACCGGATCTACCTGAATATGTGTTCCCGTTCTTCCACGGCAATCTTGACTCACTCACCCTGGAGACTCACCTATGGCACGCGTTAGTGTACTTATCGTCACCTATGAATCCGCAGATAGCATCACGGCAGTCCTTGAATCCCTTAACAGACAATCCTACAGAGACTTCCATGTAGTTCTTGTTGACAACGCCTCAAAGGACGCGACAAAGTCCCGCGTTGAGACATTCAAGGCTGTCTCCACATATCCTATTACAACAGTATATCTTGAGGATAACCGCGGTTTCGCAGGCGGCAACAACGTAGCCCTCAGTCACGCAAGCGGCGAGTACATCGCCCTCCTTAACCCCGATGCCCGCGCAGGAGATCAGTGGCTCTTTGAATTAACAAAAAATCTCGACAGAGACAAAAAGGCCGGTATCTGCGCCTCACGCGTACTCACCTGGGACGGCAGCGCCATTGACAGCGCCGGTGATATTATGCTCTCAACGCTAAGATGCTTTAAGCGAGAGAGTAACGTCAGCGGCGGATACAGAAAACAAGAGTATGTCTTCAGCGCCTGCGCCGCAGCGGCTATGTACAGAGCAGAAATGATTCGGAAGATAGGCTTTTTTGACGAGGACTTTTTTCTTCAGTGCGAGGATACAGACCTTAGTATGAGGGCACAGATGGCGGGATGGAAGATACTCTATCTCCCCGAGGCCGTTGTATACCATAAAGTCGGACACTCCATCGGCAAGGCAAGCGCCACGGGTATCTATTACAGCCAGCGCAATATGGAGTTTCTACGTCTAAAGTACCTGCCCCTATCACTGCTCTTAAGATTTGCGCCCCATATGCTCTTTGGCTTTATGGCCGACCTTATCTACTTCGGTTTAAAACAGAAAAAACCCCGCGCTTTCCTAAGAGCCAAGTTAGATGCCCTCAAGATGGCGCGAATAATGCTGAAAAAAAGAAAAATAATCAGAGACTCCATCAAGGAAGTTGATAACTCTTACCTTAACTCGCTCATTACCCCGCTATTTATGAATAAGAGACTTATTAAGAT
Organism: uncultured Thermodesulfobacteriota bacterium; assembly: GCA_964510775.1. GTDB lineage: Bacteria > Desulfobacterota > GWC2-55-46 > GWC2-55-46 > JADFVP01 > JAJRZX01. Next base: position 27,196 of record CAZEBZ010000021.1, on the reverse strand, counting down.
GAAAATAGCAAAACTAATGCCTGCTGCATCGTGGAACGAGAGACAAAAAGCCCCTCAGAGCAGAAGAGTTCTGCGCCGAATTTTCTCCAACCACCGCTAAATTTTAGGCCTAAAAAAAACCTGCAGACAGCCTAAGCCCCTGCTGCATCAGATAGCTCCGAAGGGAATCAGAGGAAGCATCCCCCTAATAAATCACCTTCGCCTCAAGCCATACACTCCTAATTACTACAAATAGATATAAGAGCGGCAGCTTTTTCCCCCGGATTTTTACTACAAAGGACATGGGAGATTACTGCGACGGCGTCAGCGCCGCAATTAAGTACTTGAGGAAGGTTCTCTTCACTTATACCGCCTATTGCCACAAGGGGTTTAACTACAAGAGTAGAGGCCTCTTTAAGAGCATCAAGGCCAAGCGTTGGTTCAGCGTTTTTCTTGGTAGTAGTAGAAAAAATCGGCCCAAAAGAGATGTAATCCGCACTTGTGTCTCCGGCTCTCTCTAACTCGGCGAGGCTGTGTGTGCTTAGACCAATAATAAACTGCTCTCCAAGAAGGGCCCTCGCTCCTTGCACAGGAATATCAGATTGACCGATATGAAGACCATCGGCACAAGATGCCAGTGCGATATCTGCCCTGTCATTTACGATAAAGAGCGTCTTATTTTTAACGCAGAGCCTCTTAATCTTACGAGCTATTAAGAGGAACTCCCCTGAAGCAAGCCCCTTTGCACGAAGCTGCAGAACTTTAACTCCAGTAGAGAGTAATTTCTCCGTCACCTCATTTATCTTCTCCAGAGGCACAAGAGCGGTGTCTATAATGGCATAAAAGCCCCTTACATGGGTCTTTGCCCTACCTCTCCCCCCTCTTGCCCCCCTCTTGCCCCCCATCAGCCCTTACTCCCCTTCTTATCAATACCTAAAAGGCGTACCTTTTTTCGAAGCGTATTCCTGTTAATTCCAAGAACCTCGGCAGCACGAAGCTGATTGCCCCCTGTACGCTCAAGAACAAGACGCAGCAGCGGTCTCTCCATAAAAGGCATAATAAGATCGTATATATCCTGCCTGCCCTTTTTCTCTGTCTTCTCAACAAAAGGCTTTAGCCTTGTAGCGATAATATTCTCAAGCGAATCTCCGCGCCTCTCACCGGCTGTAATGTTAAGATCGCAGGGCAGTATCTCCACTGTAGAGCTTAATAGCACGGCACGCCTTATGACGTTCTCAAGCTCGCGGACATTACCGGGCCAGCGATAGCCCTTGAGGGCATCAACTGCGCCGTCCGAGAGGGTCTTCTGCCCGCTCTTAAACTCCTTACAAAACCTCTCAAGAAAATGCTCGGCAAGGCGGCGTATATCAGACCTCCTCTTTCGAAGCGGCGGCATGGTAATGCTAAGGCCCCCGAGGCGGAACCAGAGGTCTTCTCTAAACTCTTTTTCAGAGACCATGGCCTCCATATCACGGTTAGTTGCCGCTATTATTCTTACGTCCACACTTACAGGCGTTCTGCCGCCAACTCTGTAAAATTCTCTCTCCTGTATGACGCGAAGAAGCCTTGCCTGAAGATCAAGGCTCATATCCCCTACCTCATCAAGAAAGATAGTGCCGCCGTCAGCAAGACCAAACTTTCCGGGCCGTGCCTCCACTGCCCCTGTAAAGGCCCCCTTCTCATGGCCGAAGAGCTCGCTCTCCATAAGCCCCGCCGGCACAGAGGCTGCGTTAAAGGCGATAAAGGGGCCGTCTTTACGAGGGCTTGAGGAGTGGAGAATACGAGCCATAAGCTCTTTACCTGTGCCGCTCTCGCCGAGTATCATAACGTCAACGGCGCTCGCGGCAAGCCTGCCCACTGTCTTAAAGACCTCCTGAACGGCACGTGATTTTCCTACAAATACCGTAGCCTCGGCAATCTTCTCATCAAGCCTGCTGCTTAGCCGCTTGAGTTTTTTTCTCATGGCCATATCACCGATGGCCCTATCGAGTATTATCTCAAGCTCATTAAGGTCAAAAGGTTTTGATATATAATCAAAGGCCCCAAGCTTCATTGCCTCAACAGTATTATCCATAGTAGACTCGGCTGTCATAATAATAAAAGAGGTCTCCGAGCCCTCGCCGCGCGCCTCTCTTAATATCTCAAGCCCCGTCTTACCTGGCATATTTATATCAATAAGGGCGATATCGGGATTATTGGAACTTAAGAGTGCCTCAGCCTCAGTGCCGTTAGCAGCCTTTAGGGTCGAAAAACCCTTATCAGAAAAAAACCTCTCAAGGAGCCATAATATGCTCTTATCATCATCAGCTATAAGTACGGTCTGATTCTTCATAACCATTCCCTTCAAGGCCCGAAAGCCCATATTAATTTGCTACAGGCAGCAGAACCCTCACCACCGTGCCCTCGCCCGGTGTGGACTCAATATTCAAGTACCCGCCCTGCTCTCTCACAATCTTTAATGACAGCGCCATACCAAGACCGCTTCCGCCCTGCTTTGTAGTAAAAAAGGGAGTAAAAATCTTCTCCATATCACCTGGAGTGATACCGCAGCCGTTATCTGCTATCTCAACAGATACCATTCGCGCAGCCCTCATGTGAAAATCAGTCATAATCCTCGTCCGCACAGTAATGCGGCCTTTATCACCGAGGGCCTCTCCGGCGTTCTTTAATAAGTTTAGAAATACCTGTACCAGAGTGCTGTCATCGCCTGATACAGGCGGCAGACTTGGATCATACTCTTTTTTTACAGCGAGGCAAGAGGCGCTATCAGCAAAGATTAAAAAGATTACGGAATCAAGGAGTCTGTGAATATTTATCTCTTTATTGGCCTCTCTTCGAGGCGCCGTAAATGCCGCCACTTCTTTTAGCATGGCGTCAAGGCGGTCAGTCTCTTTAATAATTATATCCGTAAAGTTATTTAGAGTGCTATCATCTGTCTTTCGTGAGAGCAGCTGTGCCGCCGCCCGAATACCTCCAAGAGGGTTTCGTATCTCATGGACAAGTTTCGAGGCGAAAAAACTCACACCAGACAACCTCTCGCCCTCAAGGGAGAAACCGTCAAGGGCCCTGGCGCCTGCGGCAAGAGTTCTGATAAAGGCGAGTGCGCCCTCTGCAACGCCGTCCCTGTCAAAGACTACTCCGGTGGAGACACTTACGGGAACAGGAGCAGCAAAGGTGCGGTGAAATATTCCTTCGTGCTCCGTATAAGTCTTCACCCCGCTCATGGTCTCCTCCATAATGGCCGTAAACCAGGAATCACGGCTGTAGACCTCGTGAAGAGGCCTACCAAGGGCCATCTTTCTTGAGACACCAGATACCCTCTCGACGCCGAGATTAAAGACCCTTATCTTCATAGTGAGGTCTATATACAAGACCCCGCCCATGAAACTGTCTATAATATCCTCATACATCTTTATGGAGTTCTCACTCATGATGCGCCGCCCCTAATTTGCATAAATAATAGGCATAATAACAGTATTACAGAGTAAAGACAAGGTCTATGGGAAGAGAGGAGCGGGGGCTGCGCTTCTTATAAAAGATAAAAGGCGCCGCGGGTTTTTAACCCGCGGCGCCTTCTTACCTGTATATATAATATCTGAAGTATAAATCTACCTCGTATAACCGCTCTCACCGTGTTCGGCGAGGTCGAGGCCCATGACCTCGTCCTCTTCGCTGACACGAAGTCCAACAAGGAGCTTAACGACCATGAGGATGATAAATGTAAGAACCATGGCAAAGACAATAGTTGCAACAACGGCTATTATCTGCACCAGGAACTGATGGGTGTCGCCAAAAAAAGCTCCCTTTGCGCCAACAGAGGCAAAAAGCCCCGTTGCCAGCGCGCCCCAGATACCGCCTATGCCGTGTATACCGAAGACATCGAGAGAATCATCATACCCCAAAGCGGGCTTAAGATAACTCACAGTGCAGTAACAGAGAGCTCCGCCGACAAAACCAATGATTATCGCCGATACAGGCCCAACAAAACCAGCCCCCGGTGTAATGGCCACAAGGCCGGCTACGGCGCCTGATACGGCGCCGAGGACAGTTGGCTTACCGCGCGTGCCCCACTCGATAAATACCCAGGCAAGCCCGCCCGCTGCGGCGGCTGTATTGGTAGTAACAAGGGCAAGTGCCGCAATTCCATCTGCCGCAAGGGCGCTGCCGGAGTTAAAACCAAACCACCCGAACCAGAGAAGCGCCGTGCCAAGCACTGTCATTGGAAGATTATGGGGGGGCATAGCCGTACGTGGAAAGCCCTTTCTCTTGCCGATCACAAGGGCTACAACGAGGGCCGACGTGCCCGAACTTATATGCACAACCGTGCCTCCGGCAAAGTCAAGGGCCCCTGAGGCGCCTATCCAACCGCCTCCCCAGACCCAGTAGCAGAGCGGGTCGTAGATAATGGTAGCCCACAATATGGCAAAGATTATAAGGGCCTTGAACTTCATCCTCTCTACAAAGGTTCCCGTAATAAGCGCAACGGTTATTATGGCGAACATTCCCTGAAACATCATGAAGACAAGGTGCGGTATGGTGCCCTTAGCCTCCATACCAACTCCTGTGAGCCCAAGATATCCAAGGCCTCCCATTAAGCTGCCGCCGCCGGGGCCAAAGGCGAGGCTATAACCCCAGAGAACCCACTGAATGCTTATGAGGCAGAGTATGAAAAAGCTGTACATAATGGTGGAGAGGATGTTTTTCTCCCTTACCATACCCCCGTAAAAGAGGGCAAGCCCCGGGGTCATAAATAGCACAAGTGCCGTTGAGATAAGTATCCACGCCGTATCGCCGCTATTTATCTTTGCAGGAGCCTCAGCGGCAAAAAGGCTCATGGGAATTAAGACTAAGACAATGGCTGTCGTAATAATCTGTAATCCACGGCTACTAAATTTTGCTGTCTTCATTAAATTATCCTCTATTTTTACCAGTTTCAAAGAGACTCTTACAGCGCCTCATCGCCATGTTCGCCTGTCCTTATCCTTAGCGCCTCTTCAACAGGCAGGACAAAAATCTTGCCATCACCTATCTTACCCGTAGAGGCCGATGCCTGTATGACCTCTACAACTCGAGGTGCCAGCTCATCAGAAGTAACAATCTCAAGCTTCAACTTAGGTAAAAAATCCACTGTGTACTCGGCGCCTCGGTACAGCTCCGTATGGCCCTTCTGTCTGCCAAATCCCCGAGCCTCCGTAACAGTCATGCCCTCAACATGAATCTCATTCAGGGCCTCTTTCACCTCATCTATCTTAAAGGGTTTTATTACGGCTATTATCTTCTTCACAAAAACACTCCTCCTTTGTGCATATCCTGCGAGACTCGCTAAAAAATCCTAAAAGGAAAAACTAATGCCAATGCCTCCGTAAAGCGTATAGTCGTCACCATCAAGACTTACGCTCCTGATAGCGGCCTGGGCATCTGTATTCATGGCAAAGGTATAGGCTACCTTCGGCTCGATAGAGAGATTCTTTGTAATGGGAATATCCAGTGCGAGCGAGGCCTCGCCGTTGTAAAAATTTGTAAATCTGCTTCCCTTGCGGTCAAGGCCCATTACGGCGTTCTGAAAATTTAGACTTGCGGAAAAACCGCCGTTAAGAGTCATACCCTTTGGCAGCTCCAGAGAGTGTCCAATGGCGAGAACGAGAAAACCGCCTCGCCCCTCGTCAAAATCTCCGTAATAGGTAATAGAAGGAGAGCCGATAATATCATAAGCAAAACTAAGATATAACTCCTGCGTATCATCAAAACCATCAAGTGCGTAGTATATGTAACCGGCGTCTACTGATAATTTTTCAATGGAGTAGCTGTAACTAAGCGTAAAATCAGTCTCTGTGTGCTGAGAATTAGCGAGATCCTCGTTCGCCCAAAAATTAATGGTAGCCCCCTTGTAGCTCGCCTCAAGAGAGGGCTGAATAACGCCGTGGTCATCACTTAACTGCTGACCGCGCCAGACGTAGTTAGTCATAGTATCCACTGCCGCCGTACCGGAGACTTCTATAGCCAGCGCCGAGACCGGCAGAGCAACGACAGCCAATAACGCTGCGATAAATAACATAAACCTCTCTCTCATCTTCTCTCTCATCTTAATACTCTCCCTCAGTTGTTTTGTCTTACTGCATACCTTTTTCCAGCTACAGCTCCCCCCGCGGAAACCGGCTGGTTATAGATAAATATATATTTAATTCCTAATGGCTCACTAATATTGCAATTGCGATGCCAGAAGATAAATAATAAAAAAAGTGTTGTATTTACAAAGAGTTAGACAGATAAGGCAATCTCTGGAGGGTAGGAACAAGGGGGGAATGCCTCTTTTTTAATCATGCACTGCGACTTTATGAGGCTTTAGAGGAGTTGCGAATGTTTTTTGAGGGGATTAACGGTAAAATTTTGAACAAAGGAAAAAAAGAGTATAAGAATCATGGCGACTCAGGTAATTTGTCTTAAAAATCTGCTGATTATGGCACGCCCGAGGCCGTGGATAGAGGGCAGAAGCTCAGGGGCCTCACTTAAGATAACCTCTGCGGGTTTTATATAAGGGGCTCCGCGAAGCTCCTCTTCACCTTCGAGAAGAAATTCCGAGACCATGGCCTCAGTGACCTCTATATGAAACTGCAGCCCGTAGGAGTTATCGCCTACCTTTAAGAGCTGATGCTCAAAATCTTCAGAAGAGGCGAGGTTCACGGCCTTTTCCGGTATATTAAAGGTATCTCCGTGCCACTGAAAGACCACGAACTCCTGAGGAAGGCCCATAAGGAGCCTGTCCTGCTCTGCGCCTGGAGTAAGGCGGAGTTTATAAAAACCAATCTCTTTTTTTCCTTTGCTAAATACCTTGCCGCCAGCTGCCCTGGCCATAAGCTGCGCCCCGAGACAGACGCCAAGCACGGGCACACGAGCCTTGAAGGCGGCCTCTATGAGGCGAAGCTCACTGCCGATATAGGGGTACAGCTCCTCATCATAGACGCCCATTGGGCCGCCCATGACCACTAGGGCAGAGAAGTGACGGGGAGGACGCGGTACGCTCTCCCCCTTATAAAGCCTAATGGTACGAAGGGTAAAACCTTTACTTAAGGCAACTTCCCCTATAAGGCCCGGGCCCTCAGAAGCCACGTGCTGTAGTATTAGTATCTCTTTTTCGCTCATATCCCTCTTAAAGAAAAACCCCTGCACTCAGCCCTTAGTGATCTTCTTCTTCGATAGAGCCTTTCTCGCAGCTCTGTTTTTTATGGCAAGCCTGTATAGCTCCAGGTACCGCCTTGCCGAGACAACCCATGAAAAGTCCTCATTCATGGCGTTATTCTGAAGTTTAGCCCACTCTCTCTTGTCCTTAAAGACCTCAACAGCGCGAGAAAGGGACTTTACAAGGGCAGGGGCCGAGAATCTCCTGAATTTAAATCCCGTTGGATTATCTTCTTTCTCATAACCTCGCACAGTGTCATCAAGGCCCCCTGTAGCGCGTACTATTGGAATAGTCCCGTACTTCAGGCTGTATATCTGATTAAGACCGCAGGGTTCAAACTTTGAGGGCATTAGAAACATATCGCTCCCAGCCTCGATTAAGTGGGCAAGGGAGTTATCAAAGGCTATCTTCAGCCCCGCTCTTCCCTTGTATTTTGCACATGCGGCCTGTAGGCGGGCCTCTAATTTTTTATCCCCCGTACCCACTATTACAAGGATAATATCCAGCTCCATCAGCTTCGCCATAGCCCTTATTACAAGGTCAATGCCTTTTTGCTCCGTCAGCCTCGTAACCATGCCAAGTACGGCCCTGTCATCATCAGCCCTTAGGCCAAAGGCGCTAAGAAGGGCTTTTTTGCAGAGCCTCTTACCGTCAAGGGCCGCAGGCGAGAACTTAGCAGGTATGAGGGAGTCCACGGCAGGGTTCCACTCGCTATAATCCACGCCGTTTATCACGCCAAAGAGGTCATCTTTTCGCGCCTTGTACAGTCCCTCAAGACCAGAGCCGCAGCGGGCCGTCTGTATCTCGCGGCAGTACCCGGGGCTTACTGTTGTAACGATATCCGCAGAGACTATTCCTGCCTTAAGAAGGCTGATTTGCCCCCAGAACTCCAGCCCGCCGGGTCTAAAGAGGCGGTGACTCAGACCGAGAATATTGTAGTCATCTGCGCTGAAAAGCCCCTGAAAGGCAGAGTTGTGTATAGTAAATACCGTTGCCGTCGCGCTAAAGCAGGCCTCGCCTCTGTAGAGCTGATCTATATAGAGGGGCAGCAGACCTGTCTGCCAGTCATTTGCATGGACTACATCTGCCTTAAGACCAAGGGCCGAGACTGCCTCTGGTACGGCCCTTGAGAAAAAGGTAAAACGTTCGAGGTTGTCAAAATAATCAGACTCCGGCGTACCGTAGAGAAAAGTCCTGTCAAAGAACTCGTCGCAGACGATAAAAAAGGTCTTCACCGCCGCCCCTGGCGCCGTAAATATCTCGGCGGTAATCATACGCCGCCCAAGAGGAACAACTACGGATACTCCTACCGGCTCTATCTCAATGTCCTTTCCCAGCGTCTCTCTGTACATTGGAAGAAATAAGCAGACATCACAGCCAAGCCTCTGCAGGGCCGCCGGCAGGGCGCCTGAGACATCGCCAAGTCCGCCTGTCTTTGAGTATGGAGCCGCCTCAGAAGAGGCAAATATCAGACTTATTCCCATTTTGTGAATTTATCAAAAATAGAGATTAAGGGCAAGCCCATAAAGGCGGAGTGAGAACACTGTTTACCTTCTCCATAATTCTGTGTTAAAAATTAAGTTACTGACAAGATAAGAGAGCAGCACTACACAACAAAAACATAGCGCCTCCGGGCCACCTAATAATTACATAAGAGCGTATAAAAATGTTTATAAAGAAACTCAATAACATTCAGGCCGAGGCCGCTACCTACGGCGACGGCCCAATACTCATACTCGCAGGCGCGGGAAGCGGCAAGACACGCGTCCTTACCTCAAGAGTAGCCTATCTGATGAGAGAGAGGCACGTGCCCGCAGGTGAGATTCTCGCCGTGACATTTACTAACAAGGCGGCAAGGGAGATGCGCGACCGCCTCGACTCTCTCCTTGGCCCTGCCTCGCGTGACCTCTGGCTCGGAACCTTTCACGGCATAGGGCTTCGAATCTTAAGAGAGCAGTCCGCCGCCGGAGCGGGAGGCATAAGCGTCTACGGCGAGGACGAGCAGATAGCGCTTATCAAACAAGTCCTGAAAGAACTCGATATAGGCGACAAGGCCATGACTCCAAAGGCCATTGTCTGGAAGATATCACGAGCAAAAAACGAGCTTATGGGCCCTGAAGAGCTGCTGGCCGCCTCCCGTGATTTTCTCTCTGAGCGCCTCTATAAGATATTCAGCCTCTACGAGAAAAAACTTCGCGAGATGAGAGCCTATGACTTTGGCGACCTAATCGCCGAGCCCGTACGGCTGCTGAACAACAACCCCGAGATGCTGAAAAAATACCACAGACGCATCCGCCACGTACTCGTTGACGAGTATCAGGACACTAACAAGGCGCAGTACGAATTTACGCAGCTCCTCTGCAAAGGAAGCGGAAACCTCTTTTCCGTAGGCGACCCTGACCAATCCATATACGGCTGGCGCGGCGCCAACATAGACAATATCCTGCGCTTTCAGAAGGACTACCCCGGCGCACAGGTCTTCAGGCTCGAACAGAATTACCGCTGCACAAAGATGATACTTACGGCGGCTAACTCGTTAATAGACAGAAACGCGCGGCGTCTTGAGAAAAAACTCTGGACAGATAACGCCGAGGGCCCGCCTGTGAGCTACGCCGAGGCCTCTGATGAGCACGACGAGGCCAGACAGGTATTAAAGAAGATAAAAAACCTCATAAAAGAAGATAGAGACTTAAAATACGGCGACATCGCCGTATTTTACAGAACTAACGCCCAGTCCAGGGTATTTGAGGAAAAGCTCCTGCGAGAGAGCCTGCCCTACGCAGTGGTTGGAGGCGTAAGGTTTTATGAGAGAAAAGAGATCCGCGACGCCATGGGGTATCTGCGCGTAGTAGTCAACCCCCGCGACGCCATCAGCTTTGCCCGCATCGTGAACTGCCCGCCGCGAGGCATAGGCAAGGTAACGCTGGAGAGGCTAATCGCCCTCGCAAAGGAGCGGGGACTCACACTCATGGAGGCACTTGAGGCCGCCTGTAACGAGGGGCGCATTAAAAAGCCCGGGGCAAGGGCCCTTGTGGAGGCCTTTAAGGCCTTTACCAGCGACCTTGGCACGTTGAGCCTCCATGAGCTTACGCTGCGCCTCCTTGAGGACGCCGGATACATGCTCGCCTTTATTGAGGACGGCAGCGAGGAGGCCCTTAACCGTCAGGAGAATATCTTTGAGTTCATCTCGGCGATAAGGGATTTTGAGCGCGCCGTTGAGGACGCCTCACTTGACGACTTTCTTGACCACGTCTCTCTTGCCAGCGACATCGACGCTTATGATGAAGAGGCGGGACGTATAACCCTCATGACGCTGCACGCGGCAAAGGGCCTTGAGTTTGACGTAGTCTTTATTGCGGGAATGGAAGAGGGCTTATTCCCTCACTCAAGGAGCATTGACGAGCCTGAGGAGCTCGAAGAGGAGCGGCGACTATGTTATGTAGGCATGACAAGGGCTAAAAAAAGGCTCTACCTCTCAAGCTCCCAGTCAAGAAATGTCTATGGAGAGCGTCGTTATCAGATAGCCTCACGCTTCATTGATGAGATTGACAGCGAGGCTCTAAAGCTGGAGACAAAAAAACAGGCCTACTCAAGCGCGACCTCGACAAGTTACACTGAAGATGACAGCCGCGTAGTATATGAGACCGACGGCTGGGAAGAAGGGCCGGGGTGGCGAGTCGGCATGACTGTCATGCACAGCAGTTTTGGCCCCGGCGTCATTGAGGGTAAGAGCGGCGGAGGTGAGGACATAAAACTCACCGTAAGGTTTAGAAGCGGCAAGACTCGAAAGCTCATGGTGAAGTACGCAGGCCTTGTGCCCTTAACTTGAGAGGGACAATCTCTCCAAAAAGAAGACAGAAAATAAGCGGGCAGAAAAATACCCTTTCTTGACTTATAGCGGAAAAATTATTATTATCACCTGTGGTGAGATATGAAAATAACTAAAGCCATATTCCCGGCCGCTGGTTTCGGTACAAGGTTCCTCCCTGCCACTAAGGCCATCCCCAAAGAAATGCTCCCTCTTGTGGACAAACCTCTTATTCAGTACAGCGTTGAAGAGGCTCGGGACTCCGGTCTGAAAGAAATAATCATAGTCACGGGCATGGGTAAGACCGCCATTGAGGATCACTTCGACACCTCTGTGGAGCTTGAGCTTCTACTAAAAGAGCGGCGCAAAAAAGATGTTCTTAAGATGGTGCGCAGGATATCCAATATGGTGAACTTTGCCTACACAAGGCAGAGCGAACCTCTTGGGCTTGGGCACGCTATACATATTACAAAAAACCTTGTCGGCCAGGAACCATTCGCCGTATTTTTAAGCGATGATATAATAGACTCAGAGATACCTGTAATGAAGCAGATGCTCAAAGTCTATAAAGAAAAAAAGGCCTCTGTCCTCGCCGTTCAGAGAGTTCCAAAGAACAGGACTCATCTATACGGCATAATCAAGGGTAAAAAAATAGGAGACCGTACCTTCGAGGTGCAAGACCTTGTGGAAAAACCGCAGTCCTCACCGCCGTCAAACCTCGCCGTAATAGGACGGTACATACTCACACCTGCCATATTCAAGGCCCTTGAGCGCACACCTAAGGGAAAAGGCGGCGAGCTTCAGCTTACGGACGGACTGCGAGAGCTCCTTAATGACGAGAAGATATACGCCTACGAGTTCGAGGGCACACGCTTTGACGCAGGCGACAAAGAGGGGTTTTTACAGGCCAACATCTCCTTTGCACTACAGAGAAAAGACATGGCTCCTGGACTGAGACGCTTTTTGAAAAAACTCAAGCTTTAAGGGGTCCTGCTTTTAAGGGCGGCCTCAACTTAAATTCAAGGCTTATCAGATTATGGCGAAGATATCTAAAGAGCCGCATGAGATACTTAACTTCTCAGAAGAGGGCTCCGGCTCCTGCCAGGGCGGCGGTAATGAAGACGAGGGTTGGTCAGAGAACGAATGTCTTGACACCATCACCCGCATACCAGACATCGATATGTTCTCAACCCCCTATGAGCTTACCATCGAGGTAGAGATGCCCGGGGTGTTAAAGGAAAACATCGAACTCTATCTGCACAAAAACACCATTAAACTTAAGGCCCTGAAGATTGAGAGCCTTGAAGACAACAAGACAAACTACGTCTGTATGGAGAGGGTTTTTGGCAGGCTATACCGCTCTATTGAGATACCATTCCCTGTGAACACATCAAAGGTAAAGGCCCTCTACAAGAGCGGCGTTCTCACCATAGTAGTACCCAGAGTGGAAGACAAGAGATCTGAAAAGAGAAATGTTCTCATCGAGAGCAAATAAATACAAGGCGGTTGAATATGAGTGAAGGCATAAAAGACCAGATTGCTGACGAACAGCTGATAATACCGGCTTCATTGCCTCTTCTGCCCGTACGGGACGTGGTGGTTTTTCCCTTTATGATAGTGCCCCTTTTTGTCGGCAGAGAACAGTCCATTAACGCCGTTGACTCATCTCTGACAAAAGACCGGCTTATATTCACGGCCACTCAGAAAGACCCTACAAATGAAGAACCCGGCCCTGAGGACATATACAAGTCTGGAACAGTCTCTATGATAATGAGGATGATGAAACTGCCCGACGGAAGGGTAAAGATACTTCTGCAGGGTCTTGCCCGTGCCAGAATAAAGGCTTTTACGCAGACGCGGCCCACATACACCGTAGATATAGAGAAGATTAAAGAGAGTGTAACAGACGAGGTTCCGCTAAAAGTAGAGGCCATGATGCGCAACGTGCGAGAGCACCTTGAGCAGCTGGCGGGCCTTGGCAAGGTTGTCTTTCAGGAAATCATGATGGTTGTAGATAACATCAAAGACCCCGGACGTCTTGCCGACCTTGTTGCCGCCAACCTCGGACTCACATTAGACGAGGGGCAGAGCATACTTGAGACCCTCGAGCCTGTGGCGCGTCTTGACCTTGTAAGCGGCTTCATCGTAAAAGAACTTCAAGTAGCGGAGATGCAGGCGAGCATTCAGACTCAGGCCAAAGAGGAGATGGACAAGACTCAGCGCGAGTACTTTCTCCGTGAGCAGATGCGCGCCATTAAGGCCGAGCTCGGTGATATTGGCGAGTCCAACGACGAGGGCGAGGAGTTTCGAGCGAAGATTAAGAAGGCCCAAATGCCCTCAGATGCGGAAAAAGAGGCCTATAAGCAGGTAGAGCGCCTTGAGATGATGCACCCCGACGCCGCTGAATCAGCCCTTATAAGAAATTACCTTGAGTGGATAGTAGAGCTGCCCTGGAGCGTGCAGACTAAAGACATGCTCGACCTTGTAAAGGCCAAAAAAATTCTTGATACAGACCACTACGACCTTGAGAAGATAAAAGAGAGAATCCTTGAGTACCTTGCCGTTAGAAAACTGCAGAAAAAGACAAAGGGGCCCATTCTCTGCTTCATAGGCCCGCCTGGAGTTGGAAAAACCTCTCTTGGCAAATCCATAGCAAGGAGCATCGGGAGAAAATTTGTACGAATCTCACTTGGCGGCATAAAAGACGAGGCCGAGATACGCGGTCACAGACGCACCTACGTTGGCGCGCTGCCGGGAAGGATAATTCAGGGCATAAAGCAGGCAGGCACATCAAACCCCGTATTCATGATGGACGAGATTGATAAGCTTGGCATGGATTTTCGCGGAGACCCTGCCTCAGCGCTCCTTGAGGTCCTTGACCCTGAGCAGAACAACTCCTTCAGCGACCATTACCTCAACCTTCCCTTTGATCTATCAAAGGCCATGTTCATTATGACGGCCAATATGGCCGACCCTATACCGGGGCCCCTGAAGGACAGGATGGAGGTTATTCATCTGCCCGGATATACAGAGGAAGAGAAGCTACAGATAACTAAAAAGTATATTATCAGCAGACAGCTGAAAGAACACGGCCTTACGAAAAAGCACTTTACTCTGCCTGACTCCACACTAAAAAAAATCATATCCGAGTACACGCGCGAGGCCGGGCTGCGTAACCTTGAGAGAGAGATAGCCTCTCTTTGCCGCAAGGTAGCACGCAAGGTGGCCGAGGGCGAGACAAAAAAAACTACAATACAGGCCAAAAACCTGCACACATACCTTGGCCCGCCTGTGTACATACCTGACCTTGAGAAAGAGACGAATGTAGTGGGCCTTGCTACAGGACTTGCCTGGACCCCTGTAGGCGGAGAGGTGCTTTACATTGAGGCCATTATAATGCCTGGCCGCGGCCAGCTCACCCTTACGGGTCACCTCGGCGAGGTGATGAAAGAATCGGCCCAGGCCGCCGTGAGCTACGCACGCTCACGCGCCAATGCCCTTGATATTACCACGGATTTTAAGACCATTGATATTCACATACACGTCCCCTCCGGCGCCATACCTAAAGACGGCCCCTCGGCGGGAATCACCATGGCCGCCGCTCTCATATCGGCCCTTACGGGAAAACCAATAAAAAACAACATAGCCATGACAGGCGAGATTACACTTCGCGGCAGAGTCCTGCCCATAGGCGGGCTTAAGGAAAAGAGCCTCGCCGCGCTGCGGGCAAAGACACGAACCATTATCATACCTGATAGAAATGAGAAAGACCTCGTGGAGATACCTGAAGACGTAAGAGAGAGGCTGACCTTCATTCCCGTAAGACATATGGATGATGTCGTAGAGGCCATCTTCAGAAAAAAATCTCGCGCAAAGCCAAAGACCGCACCCAAGCCCGTAACGGCACGGAGGCGTAAAGAGGCAAGGGCCTGACCAGATGCGTCTTAATGAGATGGGCGAGGATGCAATTACAGAGTACCTTGCCCTAAAATACAGCAGAGAAGATGCCCGAATAATAAAGGCTATCGGCGATGATACGGCTGTAATAAAAGAGTCCGGTGGGGCGGTAAGCCTTGCTACAACAGATGTACTCATAGAAGGGACACACTTCAAGAGGAACCTTACCACTCCTTTTCTCCTTGGCAGTAAAGCCCTTGCCGTCTCACTCTCTGATATAGCCGCCATGGGCGGTGAACCTCGTTTCTATCTCGTCTCACTGAACATGCCTGCTGATACTGAAGAGGCATACCTTAAGGCCCTCTACAGGGGCCTTGATAAACAGGCAAAAAAGTTCGGCATTACCCTTATCGGCGGAAATCTCTCACGCTCTAAATCCATATCAATATCAACGACACTGCTCGGATCGATGCCCGCAGGAGAGGTTCTCTATAGAGAGGGCGCGAGCGCCGGTGACGATATATACGTCACCGGGTATCTTGGCGACTCGGCCCTTGGCCTCCAGACTCTCTATAAAGACGGCGCCGAGGCTATCACAACAGGCCCCAATAAGAGACAGGTAAGAAAACACCTCGAACCAGAGCCGCGGCTGGAGATAGGCAGAGAGATCTCTCGAAAAAAAGCTGCAACAGCGATGATGGACTTAAGCGACGGACTTTTGCTCGACCTTGGGCGTCTCTGCAAGGCAAGCAAAGTGGGAGCGATAATCGAGGCCGAAAAACTCCCCCTCTCAAGAGCGCTAAAAAAATCAGACAAGAAGGCAATAACAACAGCCCTTACAGGGGGAGAGGACTATGAACTGCTCTTTACGGCAAGGCCTGGGAAGGCGAATGCAATAATTATGACAGCAAGACCACATCGTACAAAAATCACAAAGATAGGGCGTATTCAAGAGAGCAAGACCGGAATCATCGTCACCGATGGCCGCGGCCGCCTCATGAAGACAGACTCTAAGGCAGGAGGGTTTACTCATTTTTAAGCCTATTCTGCACACAAAAACTCCACGAGGACATATCAGGAACATCTACCTCATCACACTTTGCCAATAAACCTTTTATAAGAGAAGGACAGACTTCAATGAGGATACAGATAGGGTATAAATTTATTCTTGGCTTCATCGCAGTGGTGGCTGCGGCGGCCTTTGTCCCGTACTTTGTTGAGAGAGCAGATGTTGCCGAGTGGTTAAGGCAGCCTCTAAGCTTTCTATTCGCAATACTAATAGGCCTTATCCTCGGCTCTATACTGACAAGAAGTATTACAAGACAGTTCAACCGCCTCACCTCCGAGGCTCGAAAAATCAGCCGCGGCGATCTCTCTCTTGATTGGGACCCTGAGAAGAACAAGAAATTCTTTCAGGACGAGACTACAGACCTTGAAGAAGCCGTAATGCTTATGTCAAAAAACCTCAAAGACCTTGTCGTACATATAAAAGATACGGTTAAAAACCTCAGCGAGGCTCAGAGCATCTTCAGCGATGTAGTGGAGCGAGGTGAGAATACATCAAGAGACGTAATCACCGGCACATCAAACATTACAGAAGGCGCTGCGGAACAGGCCCGTCAAGTAGAAGATACGGCAGGGACAGTGGGTGACCTTGCCAGCCTTGCCGATGAAATTGAGAAAAAAGTCACAGAGAGTGCCAATGCCTCGCAGCAGGTGAACTCCATGGTACACAGAGGCGCCGTTACCTCTACATCGGCTATGGAAAAACTGGAGACAATATTTCGAGGTATTGAGAACACCGAGGCCGCCGCCGAGAGACTCGGTAAGAGGCTCGGCGATATCCCAAAGATTCTTGACGTTATTACGCATATTTCAAGACAGACAGATCTTCTTGCCCTTAACGCAACTATTGAGGCATCAAAGGCCGGCGAGCACGGCAAGGGCTTTGCCCTTGTGGCCGAGGAGGTAAGGAGATTCTCTGACAGCACTAATGAGAGTGTTCAAGATGTCTCCTTTATTGTAAAAGACCTGAGCGACGAGGTAGAGGGCGTGGTAAGAGCCGTAGGAGAGGGCGCCGCAAACCTTAAGAACGGCCGAGAGGATCTAAGGAATATACGACAAATTCTCGCAGACATTACAATGTACACCTCTGATGTTGCAGAGAAGGCCTCGCTTGTGCTGGGACTAACGCGCAGACAAAAGGATAAGGCCGAGGAGACCAGCCTGCTTACAGATAATATCGCAGGTATCACAAGAGACAATCTTAAGAGTACAAAACTTATGGAAGAGGCCGTAAAAAGACACGGCACCTCAATATCAGAGACAGTAGAGGCCTCGCGAAAACTCTCCGAGCTCTCTGCGGAACTTAACAGCGTAGTAGAGAAGTTTAAGATAGGCTGATACTTGAGACCGTGGAGATCTCTCTCCCAAAAAGCACTTGAGGATATTAGGATTGACGGACAGACTTACATTCAGAATAGACAAAAAGTACTACGGCATTGATACAAGAGATGTCTACGGTATAATAGAGGCAAAGGACGTATACTTCCTGCCCGGTAAGAGTGGTTTTGTAAGGGGCGTAATAAGTCTTCGCGGCGAGACTATCGCCGTGCTTGACAGCTCCGTACTCTGCGCCTCCCTCGGCGGCAGGATAAAGGCCTCAGGAAAGATTATTATAATTGAAAAAGAGAACCGCTTTCTCGGCCTTGATATCACAGGTGCCGAGATATTTTTCATCTGGGATAATGCCGCAGACCTCTACGGGCTCGATGATGCGAACGTGGCAGTACCGCGCGCACCTGCCGCCATACCTGCGGGAGAAGTCATTGAGGAGGTGCCCTGCGATACTATCTTCCGTCTCACAGAAAAGATACTCACGCCCGGAAGAAAAA
The DNA here is from genome assembly GCA_964510775.1 of uncultured Thermodesulfobacteriota bacterium. Classification (GTDB taxonomy): domain Bacteria; phylum Desulfobacterota; class GWC2-55-46; order GWC2-55-46; family JADFVP01; genus JAJRZX01. The sequence continues at coordinate 9,441 of CAZEBZ010000021.1, read as the reverse complement.
ATGTCATTATCGCCGATGACATGGAGTTCTTTCGCGACTCCATGAGAGAGATACTAACGTGCGGCGGTTTTACAATCCTCGCAGAGGCCTGTAACGGAGAAGAGGCCGTGGACCTTGCGATAAAATATGAACCGGAACTCGTAATACTCGATATTGTCATGCCTAAGAAAAACGGTTTAGAGGCGGCAAGAGAGATAAAGGCCCTGCCCTTTAACCCAAAAGTAGTTATCTGCTCATCCCTTGGTGATGAAGCTATACTCGAAGACGCCAAGAGCGCCGGAGTTGATGCCTATATTAAGAAACCCTTTACAAACACAGACTTTCTAAGTACCGTACTGGAGACGGCCTGAGGTCTACATAGACTGATATCTCAGACGCGCATTGATTCATGAATAATGACAAATACAAAAAACTCTATCTTCAGGAAGCCGCCACCCACATTGAGGGTATAGAGCGGCGTATCCTCGCCCTTGAAAAAGACCCCTCACAGCATGATATTGTCGACGGGCTTTTTCGTCATTTTCATTCTATTAAAGGCATGTCAGCCTCTATGGGATATGAGCCCATAAAAGAACTCGCCCACTCGCAGGAGAGTATCCTCGCAGGCATTCGCGATAAAAAAACCTCTGCTACAGATGATATAATAACAGGACTCCTCAACTCCCTTGACAGCCTTAGGGAGTTAATAGGCAGTGTTGAAAAAAACGAGCCACTTGAGAGGCGTAAAGACGAGGCCGTTCCGGCAGCTCAATCGCCGAAGACCCGACGTGCGGTTACGAATAAAGCAAAGGCAGCACGCCCCCCCCTAAGACTTCCCGGTATGGTCAAGGTAGAGAGCGCTCTCTTTGACGATATGCTGCGAACGGCAGGCGAGCTCTTTATGATACTTGGCACATTCAAGACCGTAGCAAAAGATCTACGCTCCATAGACTTAAAAGACAGTGTCCATAACCTTGAGAAGACCATTAACAGACTCCACGGCAGTATTTATTCTGCGAGAATGCTCCCCATAGCCGACCTTACAGGCGGGCTGCCACGTATAGTAAGAGATATGGCAGCGAAGAGCGATAAGAGAATAAAACTCTCCATAAAGGGAGGGGAGATAAGCCTTGACCGCGCCATCCTCGATGACCTCGCCTCACCCCTTGTTCATATAATACGAAACGCCGTAGACCACGGCATCGAGTCGACTGCCGAGAGAACCGCCCTTGGAAAACCAGCCGAGGGCTCTATAAATGTACATGCCTGGCAGAAAAAGCAGCGTGTTGTAATAAAAATTACTGATGATGGAAGGGGCATTGATACTGAGGCAGTCCGAGCTAAACTTGTCGCCTCAGGTATGAACGCCAATGATGGCGCGGCCATGAGCCGCGAAGAACTCCTCATGGCAACATGCAGAGCAGGGCTTAGCACATCTACGACTCTCACAGACACCTCTGGCAGAGGCGTTGGCATGGACGCAGTAAAAGACGCCGTAGAGGCCCACGGAGGTACCCTCTACATAGACTCCATTGCGGGCAAGGGCACATCTGTAACAATAGAGCTGCAACGCAGAAGCTCTATTATCAGAACCCTTATGGTAAGGGCCGGCGGAAAGGAGATGCTCGCGCCCATTTCCCTGATAAAAAAAATAGTAGAGATAGAAAGAGTTACAGAGCCTGTAACAACGCTTGAGTTCGAGGACAAAGAAATCCCCGTAGTTAATCTTGCCAGCGAGATGAGCCTTACGTCAAAAGACAGGGGCAGAGCCGTGCTTATCATAGAGAAGCTAAATATGAACGCCGCTAAAACCACAGAAGGCATAGCACAGCACAGCGGTATACTCGTTGATGACTTCGGCATTGAGATGGAGGCCTATGTTAAGTCCCTAACACCACCTCTAATGAAGATATGGGGCATATCAGGCGTTACCGTAATGGGAGATGGCAGACCGGTATTCATACTGGATATACCGCAGATAATCGAGAGGGCAGTGCCAGTTAACAATACTTTGCCTTAAGGAACAAGACAAAAAATAATGAATATAAAAAAACTTAAAAAACTTCTTGAGGATATTAAAAAAGGGCAAGTTGATGTGGAGGCCGCCGTGGAGCGGCTCAGAGTGCTGCCCTTTGAGGATCTTGATTTTGCTACCATCGATACGCACAGGTCTCTAAGAAGAGGCTACCCCGAGGTAATTTACGGCGAGGGTAAGACGGCCTCGCAGATACGTACCATTGCCGCTAAACTACGGGAAAAGGGCGAAAACGTCCTCATCACAAGACTTGCCGGTACAAAGAGCCGCGTACTAAGAGCGGCATTTAAGGGAGCCTCGTACAACAAAACGGCGGGGACACTCTTTATCAAGACCCATCCTCTTGAGAAAAAGGGCCGTGGTGATATACTTGTCGTAAGCGCCGGCACCTCTGACATGCCTGTTGCAGAAGAGGCCGCCGTAACGGCCGAGACCATGGGCAACACCGTAAATCGCCTCTATGACGTCGGTGTATCAGGGCTTCACCGCCTGCTTTACAGAAAAGAAGAGCTAACTTCCGCCATGGTGCTCATAGTAGTTGCGGGCATGGAAGGCGCTCTTCCAAGCGTAGTATCAGGGCTTGTGGCAAGACCCGTTATCGCCGTACCTACAAGCATTGGGTATGGCGCTAACCTCGGCGGACTTACTACGCTTATGGCCATGCTCAACTCCTGCGCCTCGGGCATAACAGTAGTTAATATTGACAACGGCTTTGGCGCGGGTTACGCCGCCGCCCTTATAAACAGAGACTAAAGGACATAAGCAGATGGATACAATCTACATAGACTGCGCTATGGGCATAAGCGGAGATATGTTTCTCGGCGCCATGATAGACCTTGGCGTAGACGTAAAACTCATAAAAAAAGAACTCGCTAAACTTCCCATTGATAAGGGCGAGATAAATATAGAGACAAGTAAAGAAGTACGCCACTCCATTACAGGTACGTCCTTCAAGGTACGCATAAAAAAGAGCAAAAAACACCGTAACTTTCGAGAGATAACCCGCCTCATAAGAGAGAGCGCTTTTTCACCGCGAGTAGAAGAATTAAGCCTTGCCATATTTACAAAGATAGCCATTAGTGAGGGTCGCATTCATAACGTAGCGCCAGAAGACGTTCACTTTCATGAAATCGGGGCTATAGACTCTATAATAGACATAATCGGCGCCGCCGTGGCCGTTGACTCACTTGGCTCGCCGACTTTTTTCGCCTCTCCTGTTGCCCTCGGCACAGGCATGGCAAAGACTATGCACGGCGTTATCCCCATACCTGCCCCAGCCACCCTTGAGATACTTGCAGGCGTACCCACTACGGCGGGCCCGGCGCCTTTTGAGCTCACTACCCCAACGGGAGCGGCCATAATAAAGACCCTTGCCCTTGATTTTGGCCCTATGCCCGATATGATTATAGAGGCAACAGGTTACGGGGCGGGGAAAAAAGACTTCAAGGGGGCAGCCAATCTATTAAGGATAATAAAGGGCCGCTCTGCCAAAATCAATAAATCAGAGAGCCTTGTAGTGCTTGAGACAAACCTTGATGACATGACGGCTGAGATAGGAGGCTGGCTCATGGAGAGGCTTCTTGAGAGAGGCGCTCTTGAGGTCTTTTACACGCAGGCTCAGATGAAGAAATCAAGACCTGGCCTGCTGCTCACCGTGCTTGCTGAAGAGGATAAAAAAGAAAAACTTCTTGAGACGATATTCACCGAGTCCACTACCATCGGCGTACGCTCTCACTCTGTTGAGAGAAATTGTCTCGCGCGGGATATAAAGAGCGTAAATACAGAGTACGGCACTATCGCAGTAAAAGTCTCCTCATGGCAAGGCCAAGTCGTTAATATTCAGCCGGAGTTTGAGGACTGCAAGAAGGCGGCCCTTGATAAAAAAACTCCGCTAAAGAGGATTATGACAGCCGCCAAGGCTGCCTGCGAGGCAGAGCTGAAAGAATAAAAAGGGGTTTACACTCTCAAAAGAGACTTTTATCACTGAATGAGGGCTTTTTTCTCGTTATCATCAATAAGGTGACAAAAAGTGTCACCCTGTAATAACCACAGGTTCAAAATAAAGACTCTCTTATATAAATAAAGGTCATTATGAAGATACATTGCTGGGGCTCAAGAGGCTCTGTAGCCGTATCAGGCAAGGAATACATTAAGTACGGCGGAGACACTACCTGCATTGAGATCGCAGGCAGTGACGGTGAACTTATAATCCTCGATGCCGGCACGGGCATACGCGGCCTTGGCGTAAGGTTAGAACAAGAGCATACATCAAGTATAAACCTGCTCATAACCCATGCCCACTGGGATCACCTCTCAGGCTTTCCCTTCTTCGCCCCAATATACGACAAAAAGACCCATATCACCGTCTACGGACCGCAGCCCACACAGGTCTCTCTAAAAAAGATAATCTCAAAGACCATGAGCGCCCCTTATTTCCCCATTGACTTCAAGGACATTGAGGCGGACATCACCTTTCCCAGGATGAACGGCAGCGACTACTCCATTGGCTCCGTCCTCGTAAAGACCATACCGCTTCGCCACCCAAGCGAGGGCGTGGGATACAGCCTGGCTCAAGGCGGAAAACGTTTTGTATTTCTTACAGATAACGAGCTTGGAGATAACTACAGCAACGGCCTCAAGTACAAGGATTATGTGAAGTTCGCAAGTCATGCGGATCTGCTTTTTCATGATGCCGAGTACAAGAGAGAAGAGTATAAAAAGACAAAAGGCTGGGGGCATTCCGCCTACCTTGACGCCGTAAAACTCGGCCTTGACGCCGAGGTAAAGGCCCTGGGGCTATTTCATCACAATCAGGAACGAACTGATAGCGAGATAAACTCCATTGTAAAGGAATGTAAAGAAGTGATAGCCCAAAAAGGCTCAAAGATGCGGTGTTTTGCCGTGGCCAAGGGATATGAGGTAACGCTTTAGTCTCATCTCGGTGACGTGTAATATCTAATAATATCTAAACCTTACAGCCTACTCTGCGCCCCTTATACAGGGCCTCTCCACACTGAAAAAGCAGCGTTAAAGCGCCCTGCTCAACCAGAGACTAAATATATCCCCTTTATTTATACTCCCCCCTCCCCCCTACGACCTACTCGCCCCTTATCTCACGGGGCACGGCATTGTTAGTGGCCTTTCTTCGTAACTCGGCGAGTTTATCCTGTAAATCCACCATAGACTCTTCGTCTTTTACGATCTCTTTTTTATACCTCTTGTAAACACTTACCTCGAGGTCTCCGAATGTCTGCCCAAAACGCCTGCCGCCCTCAAAGACGGTAATAAACTGCCTCTTCTTACTAATCTCATCTGTAAGGGTATCCATGTCCTCGCCTAAGCGAGTAAAGGTCTCCTTCCACCACTCAAGAGGCTGACCGCCGTAAAGCACAGGCGGCTTCTTGGGAGTCGGTTTTGTTGCTGGGATATATACAGGTCCCTCTCCAATATGTTTTTTTTCATGAGGTTTAATGGAAAAGACCTTTACGCCGTGACGCTTACTCTCAGGAACCTTACCCATATCATCGGTAATATGCAGCACGCCTCTGGAGTCCTCCCATTTATAAAGGTCTGCGTATGAAGGCACAACGCCAAAGACAAATACAATGGCGCTTAACGAGGTTATAACAAGAGCAAAACTTCGTAAGATTCCTTTTATCATCATCACACCGCCTCCTCTCTTGAGTATACTTTACAAGGCCCTCGCAGTCAAACCCGCCTTTGCCTCCCAATATTATTATCTGCCATAAGTCGTTACTGCGATGCTCTGCCCATCAGTGGAGACCTCAACAGCGCCGTCCCTGTCTGTCCGTAAGACCCTTGCCCCAACCTTAGCATAATGTCCGAGGCTCTGCTCATGAGGAAAACCCAGGTAATTATCCCTTCCAAGGGAAATTACCGTAAACTTCGCTCCAACGGCTCGTAAAAAACCCATCGTTGAGCTTGTGCTGCTTCCATGATGAGGAGCCTTTAATACATCTGCGCTGATACCGTCCTTCATAGCCTTACTTAAGAACTCCTCGCCTCGCGCCTCTATGTCGCCGGGGAATAAAAAACTGCGCCCTCCATAAGTGAGCCTTACTACAAGAGAGCTGTCATTAATTCCAACACCGCTGTAAGAGACTACGGGCAGGACAAGAACCTTGACGCCATCAATATCAAAGGTTTTTTTGGCAACGCCGAGTTTTTTTACGGCTACGCCCTCTTTATCAAGTATTGCCTTTAAGGCCCCCAGTCTCCCACGACCATTCCACCAGAAGACGCCCGTTGGAAAATCATGCACAAGGGCCTTGAACCCGCCCATGTGGTCGTTTTGTGCGTGGCTTAAGACCATATAATCTATTCTCTTTATATTTTTATACCGCAGAAGCGGCGCAATTATATCTCTACCGGTATCAAAACCATCACCTCTAAAACCTCCGCTGTCTATAAGCATTACCTTGCCTCGTGGAAACTCCACAAGAGCGGCATCGCCCAGACCAACGCTGATAAAGGTAACTCTTAGCCGTGAATTCTCTGCCTCGCCAAGATAAGGATATAACATTAAAACTACAAGGACAATAGCCGATATAAGTGCGCCAAATCTGTAAAAATTAGCCTTCTTAATGCTAAAAAGTGTAAATATTAGAAGATAGATAAAAAGCACCTCTATTGCTGTTGGTCTTGAGAGAGAGATGGAGGCAAAACCCAGCCCTGCAAAGGCCTTTACAACAAGAAGCTGAAGTGCCGCCACCATGCCAGCCGCATGAAAACCCCAGCCCGCAAGAGTTGCAGAAATGGGAATGAGCAGGGAGGAGCAAAATAACGTTGGTACGATAAGAGTAGTTAGAGGCAGTACGAGGAGGTTTGCCCCAAGCCCCACAGTGGAGACAGAGTTGAAGTAATATGCAAGCACAGGCCACGTGCCAATGGAGGCGGCGATGGTTACAAGAAGAAGCTCCACAGCCCGCCAGCCAACATTAGAGAGGATTTTCCTGATGCGCAACAAAAAGGGGTTCTCGGATATATAAACCTCTTTGTTCGCTGCCCGTGCCTCTCTGTAAGTCTTGAAGGGGGCAAAAAACTTTGGCGTAAGAAACAAGATAAAAAAGACGGCGAGAAAAGATAGCTGAAATGAAGCCTCAAACAACGAAGTCGGCGTGATGAGAAGTATTACCAACCCGGCAAGAGCAAGGGTATTGTAGTAGCTCTTCCCCCTGTCCAATATTACGGCAATCATAAGAGCCGCCGCCATAATAACGGCCCTCTCTGTTGGGCGAGAGAACCCCGCGATAAGGCCGTAGCTAAAGACAGGCAGGAGGCTCGCAAGAAGGGCCGTCTTCTTTATATTTATTCGAAGGAGCAGATAAGGTGATAACCTCAATAAAAACATAATTATTGAGTATGAAAAATATGCGAGTATCCCTACGTGAAGCCCTGAGATGGCGAGGACATGTGCCGTACCGGTGCGCGCGTAGGCAGCCCTTACCTCAGGGGATAACCCCTCTTTTTCTCCTGTAATAAGGGCCTTTAGTATGGCGGGGTTAGAGGCGCCTGATGCGCCGATAAAGCCGTTTATGGCACTTCGGGCCTTTGCCGCGAGATTTAACGGGCCAAAGCGGCCCTTACGGAGCAGTATTACCCCCCGCGGGCTTCGTACATAACCCTTTGCAGCTATACCGCGAGTACGCAGCCAGCGGACATAATCAAATTCTCCGGGGTTGCCAAAATTATGCAGGGCTCTGAGACTCCCAAGAAAGCGCACAGTATCCCCCTTGTTTATCCCTCTCATCTCTCCCTTTACCCGTAGCCTTACTCCGCCCCCTGTCTGCAACTGTCTGCCATCAACTCGAATACTCTCGGCACTTACAACAATATCTGTATAGCGCCCTGTAAAAAAGGGCTGCTCCGAGACTACGCCCGTAACATCATAAAGTCTCTTTATCCTGCCCTCACCCGGGCCATTGAGAGAGCCCTCGTAGATACGCTCTGTTAAGTCAAAACCAGTGCCAGAGGGTTGTATAAATAACAGGCCAAGGAGCAAAAAGAGGGGTGTTATTAAGAGAAAGTGATACCTCCACCTCATAAAATAAGCGGCGAGAGGGATTAAAAAGGCGATAATCAGAGCTATGGTGATGTGGGAATAGGGCTGAGGAAAATACCTGCCAAGAAGGATACCGGCGGCAAAGGAGGCAAATAGAGGCGCCAGTGGGGCCATAAGCAGACCCTTTCGCGCTGAAAAATCCCTACTGATTGTGCCCCCCATATGCTACACCGTAGATGAAGATGCCCTTCTTTTTTTCCTGTAAAGTGTAAGTGGATTTTAATATAAACAACGATATATTTAAAGAGAATAAATTTTTAAAGGGGCGGCTTCTTCGACGGTCGGCCTAAGGGGCGGGGCATTCAACGAGGGTGTGCTATAAGTCCTTGCGTGAAAAAACCCTAAGAGGTAAGATAAAATTATTGGTCATTTTGAATAAATAACTAAGAACTGCGCCCCTTGGAGTTGGGCGGTTGAAATGTTACAAAAACAACATAAAAAGGATTATAAAATGAGATACAGAGGTTTTATTTGCTCAGCTGCAACAGCGCTCCTGCTTCTAACGGTCTTTATTCAGCCCTCTCGTGCGGGCTGGGTAGAGCAAGACAGGTACACCGGTACGATGTATATCTCAGAGCGGGGTCTGATAAAGAACGTACCCTCAGGCAGGCGTACAGTCTGGACAATCATGGATTTTCAGAGGGGTGAGGTAACTATGGTCAACCCCCGGTCAAGGACTTACACCGTAATAAGACCTGAGAACTTCTGCGCCGAGATATCGGCCATAAGAAACAGTATGCTCGCAGGCATGCCCCCAAAAAAACGCGCCATAATGGAGCGCATGATGGGCTCTGCGAAAGATAAGCCCGCACCGAGGGTACGGATTACCAGGAAGGAGCCCGGCGGAGTTATCGCAGGTTACGAGACGACAAAATACAGTGTCAGAGTTAATGGCTGGGCCTATAAATACGTCTGGCTCGCCCCGAAAGCCCCTGTTATGAAGGATATGCACAGATTTCTCGCAAGGTCTACGCAGATGAACGCCCAGATGCAGGCATGCACAGCCTTAGGCCCCGCCTCCGAGGGCCCGCCCCCTGAGGGGAGCAAAGCCTATCTCGACCTCGCGCTAAGGGGCTGGATTATGAAGGAAGAGAATATTGACAAGAACAGGGTTGAGAAAGAGGTAATCACCCTGAAAAAGAAGAATCTTACGCCCTCGGATTTCCGCGTCCCCGCCGCGTATAGAAAAATCTCCATACGCGAGATGATGGGCGGGATGAGGTAGGGGGGGGTAAAACCCCTTGCGAAACCATAAAAAAAGATTGCATGAGGCCTTGAATGTTCGAGCAGACCTTTAAAAACATAGATAACGTCCTTCGCGAAGAGGCGGGTTGCACCACGGAAC